>CBFGOD010000256.1:0-6537 GCA_965650295.1 uncultured Shinella sp.
CGATGCCGGCACCGATAGCTAGGCCGGTGAGCGCGACGGCGACGATGCCGCCGGGCACGCCGAACAGGCCTTCCATGGTCGTGGCGGCGATGACGGCGCCGAGGCTGACGAGCGGGCCGATGGCCAGCGTGATGCCGCCATTCAGCATCAGCAGCGCCTGCGCCATCGTCACCAGCGCGAGCGGGAACCAGTTCTGGGTGAATTTCGAGAAGCCGCCGACCGAGAGGATGCCCGGAAACAGCACGGCATAGAGGATGAGGAAGGCGGCGACGACGAGATAGAGCCCGCCAAGGCCGCGATTGCGGCGGCGCTGGATGGCGCCATAGAGCCATGAGGAGGACGAAACAGCACTCATGCGGCCGCTCCCTTCGTGCCGACGCCCATGGCCGCGCCGACGATGGCCTCTTCGCTGATCGCATCACCTTCCAGCTCTGCGGCGACGCGTCCCTCGCGCAGCACGACGACGCGGTCGCACAGATGAACGAGTTCCGGCGTATCGGAGCTGGCAATGATGACGAGCCGCCCTTCGGCGGCGAAGCCGCGCAGCATCAGGTAGATTTCCCGCTTGGTCTCAATATCGACGCCGCGCGTCGGATCGTTGAGCAGCAGCACGGACGGATCGAGCGGCAGCCATTTGGCGAGCGCCACCTTCTGCTGGTTGCCGCCGGAAAGCGCCTGGACGGGGCGGGTCACGTCGCCCTTGATGGTGAGCCGTTTGGCGAGCTCGGCAATCAGCCCGGCTTCACCCGCGCGATCACGAAAACCGTTGCGGGCGAGGCGTCCAAGCGAGGGGAGGATCAGGTTGGACGCGATGGAATGGGGCAGGACAAGCCCCTCATGCTTGCGGTCGGCCGGCACGTAGACGAGGCCGGCGGCGTTCGCCGCACCGACATGGGCGGGAAGGCCCGGCTTTCCGGAGACCTCGGCCTTCGCGGCCTTGGCGGGAATAGTGCCATAGAGGCCGAGCAGCAGATCTTCCTGCCCCTGCCCCACCAGGCCGCCGATGCCGACGATCTCGCCGGCGCGGCCGGAAAAGCCGATATCGCGCACAAGACCGGCTGAAAAGCCTTCGACATTCACGCGCAATGCGCCGGGATTGGCGGCGGCACGCGGCGGGAAAAGGCCTCCCGTCTCGCGGCCGACCATCAAGCGCACCAGTCCCTCACCGTCGATGCCGGACAGTGACTGGTCCGCCGTGACGCCGCCGTCTTTCAGCACCGTGACATGGGAGCAGAGCGCCTGCACCTCATTGAGGCGGTGGGAAATATAGAGAAGCGCTGTGCCGCGATCACGCAAGGTCTCGATAAGACCGGCGAGAATGCCCGCCTCATGCGCCGAGAGCGAGGAGGTCGGCTCGTCGAGGATCAGCACACGCGGCTTGCGATAGAGCGCCTTGGCGATCTCCACCATCTGCCGTCGGCCGAGCGCCAGATCCGCCACGGGCATGTCGAGCGGTTCGGTGAGGCCAACCATGGCGCAGACGTCGCGCACGCCGCGATGCAGTTCGGCATAGTCGATCAGGCCGAAACGGCGCGGGAAGGCGCCGAGCCCTATATTTTCCGCAATCGACAGGTCCGCCGTGAGGCTCAGCTCCTGCTGCACCACGGCGATACCGGCCGCGCGGGCTGCGGCCGGGCTGAAACGCCCGACCGGCTTGCCGTCGACGGCAATCGTGCCGCTATCCGGCTGGAGGGCGCCGGAAAGAAGGTTGATCAGCGTGGATTTTCCAGCCCCGTTCTCCCCGAGCAGGGCGTGAACCCTGCCCGGATGAAGGGCGATATCGACGCCCTTCAGAACGGGATTGCCGAAAAATCCCTTGAACACCTGCCGGGCTTCCAGCAGGGGTTTTTGATCCGTCATGACGGCATCCTTCAGAGCGAATTACTTCTGGGCGAGCAGCTTGTCGAACAGCGCCTGGTCGTAATCCGAGTAGATGTAGCCGTCGGCCGGGAACTTGTCGGCGCGGGCGAGATAGCCGTCGATCGTGCTGTCGTCGATAACAGGCAGCGGCACCTTGATGAAGGCCGGCACGTCCTTGCCTTCCAGCGCCTGCACGGCGGTGTAGACCGAGAGCGCGCCCAGCCAGTTCGGCTGCATGGTGGCCCAGCCCTTCAGGCCCTTTTCCTTCCACAGTTCCAGGAACTGGCGGGCATTCTCGCCGGTGATCGGAACCTGTTCGCGGCCCTGGCGGTCGAAGGCCATGACGGAACCGGCCGAGAGTGCGCCGCCGAGCGAGAGCACACCGTCGATTTCCGGATTGGCGAAGAGCAGGCTGGTCATCGCTTCCTGCGCGGGGGCTGCGTTATATTCCGTGTAGATCTCGGTGATGAAATCTAGAAACTAATAAACATCGAGCACCGGCTGGGCACCCTTGCGGCGGTCATCGCTGACGGAGATGCCGGCCGGACCGTTCATGACGATGATCTTGCCCTTGCCGCCGAGCTGGTCGGACAGCCACTTGGCCGCACCCGCGCCCCATTCGCTGGAATCGGTGTTGATCTTCGCCGTCACCTTGTCGGTGTTGACGAGGCTGTCGAAGTTGACGACGGCGATGCCCTTGTCGCAGGCGTCCGAAATCACGCGGTCGAGCGCGTTGGACGAGCCGGCGATGACGACGATGGCGTCGACATTGGCATCGATCATCGACTGGATGTGCTGGATCTGCGTCTGGGCATTGCCCTGCGCGTCCGTGATCATCAGATCCTTCACGAGGCCGGCCTTCTTAAGCTCCTCGACCTCGGCGGCGATCGTGCCTTCCGTCTGCTTCATCCAGGTCGGCACCGAATAGATGTTCGCCCAGCCGACCGTATAGGGCGCCTTGCGATCGCCCTTGATGCAATTGGCAGCGGCAGACGCCGTGCCGGCCGAAAGCGCAAGCAGGCCCATGGCGACGGCGGCGCCCGCGAAAAGGCGGCTGCGCAGCGAAGCGGACGGGTTGTTCTCAAAAGTCTTCATTGTCGATCCCCTTGTGTGCGGCAGCAGAAACGGGCTTGCCATCCGTCAATGTCCAATATAATGTACATATGATCTAAATACCGGACGTCGCGATCTTATGCCGAATTTTGCGCTCCGCAAGAGGGGTGCCGAAAATTCCTGCACGGGATGCGAGGCGCGCGCATTGACAGCGGCGGCGCCCGGCATGAGAAGCTTGGCGGCAACGAGAGGCAGGAAGGAACGACGATGGATGCAGTTCTGGACGAAGCGGCGGGAAAACGCGCACGCGGGCTCGACCGGGCCTTCGAGATCCTCGACTTCCTGCGCGAGAAGCGCCAGGCGCTGAAGCCGAACGAGATCGCCGCGCAGATCGGCGCGCCGCGCTCATCGGTTTATGAACTGGTGAACCTGCTGCTGCGCAACGGCATCCTGGAATTCACCGGCGGCGAGGGCCGCGTCTATCTCGGCCGAAAGCTGTATTTTCTCGGCGCGGCCTATGAGAACCATTTCGATTTCACGCGAGAATGCGAGGCGGCGCTGGAGCGGCTGGCCGACGAGACGCGCGAGACCGCGCAGTTCTGCATGCTGGACGGCAACAAATACACCGTCGTGCGCATGCGCGAGGGCGCCCGCCCCTTCCGCATTTCCACCGATGTCGGCCAGTCCGTGCCGATCCCGTGGACGGCATCCGGCCGCGTGCTCGTCGCGCATATGTCGGATGCCGAAATCCTCGCCTTCATTCCGGCGCAGGATTTTCAGCTGCCGAGCGGCGAGTGGCTCGATCCGGCAACCTTCCTCGCCGAGGTGCGCGCCGCAGAGGGCGACGGCCACTTCACCTTCAACAGCATCGTCGACAGTTTTACCCATTGCTTTGCCGTGCCGGTCATGGGTGACGCGGGCCATGCCGTCGCAACGCTTTGCCTCGTTGCGCCGCGCGCGGACGGCCTTGCCAATCGCGAACAGTATCTCGCCTGCCTGAAGGATGCCGCCCGGCGCCTTGGCGGCCACGCGCCGGCCCAGGCGAAACGCGCCTGAACACCTAAGCCTGATTGGATAGCCAGCGATCGATCCCATCGGCCGCCGCGCGGCCGGTCGCAAAACAGGCCGTCAGCAGATAGCCGCCGGTCGGCGCTTCCCAATCGATCATCTCGCCGGCCACGAAGACACCCGGCAGCGCCGTCAGCCCATAATCGTTACCCAGCGCATCGAAACGGATGCCGCCAGCGGAAGAGATCGCCTCGGCAATCGGCCGTGGCCGGACGACACGGATGGGCAGCGCTTTCACCGCGGCCGCCAGCGCCTCAGGCGAGAGACGCGCGACATCCGCAACGCATTCCCGCAGCAGCGCCGCCTTGACGCCTTCCAGCCCCGCGCCCTTGCGCAGCCGGGTGGAGAAGCTCGCCTTGCCGCCCTGCCGGGCAAAATCCGCAACCAGCCGCTCGGCGCTTCTTCCGGGTGCAAGATCCACCAGCAATGTCGCAGACCCTACCGCCTCCAGAGCGTCGCGCAACGCCGCCGCATGGGCATAGATCAGGCTGCCCTCGATTCCGGTTTTCGAGACGACGAACTCGCCGGGAACCGTGCCGGCGGCCGATTGCGCGGTCACGCCCTTCACCGCCGCACCGGCAAATTTCTCGACAAGAAAAGACGACCAATCGACGTCGAAGCCGCAATTGGCCGGGCGCAGCGGCGCGATGCCGACGCCCTTTTCCGCCAGCCATTCCACCCAGGCGCCATCCGATCCAAGCCGCGGCCAGCTCGCCCCGCCCAGCGCCAGAAATACCGCATCGAACGCCATCACCGTCTCGCCCTCGGGCGCCTCGACCCGCAACCCGCCCTCGGCAAAGCCCGTCCAGCGATGCCGCACGCGGATATCGACGCCCTGCCCTTCCAGCCGCGCCCGCCAGGCGCGCAACAGCGGCGACGCCTTCATGACTTCGGGAAAGACCCTGCCGGACGTGCCGACGAAGGTTTTGGTGCCGAGACCATCCGCCCAGGCTCGGAGATCATCCGGCGTAAAGGCTTCGAGCGCCGACCGCAGCCGCGCATTGGCGGCACCGAAACGGGCCGCGAACCGCGCAAAAGGCTCGGAATGGGTGATGTTCAGGCCGGATTTTCCGGCGAGCAGAAATTTTCGGCCGATGGTCGGCATCGCCTCCAGCACGGTCACGGCATGGCCGCGCGCCGACAGCACCTCTGCCGCCATCAGCCCGGCCGGCCCACCCCCGACGATCCCGATCCGTCTTCCGCTCATCCGCTCAACCTCAAATCCGCTGCGCCGTCATAAAGCGTCTGCGGCCACTCCGCCAGCAATCCCCTTATCACCGGCCCCTTATCAGGTGATCGCAACACGCCGCCGGTATAGGATCGCAGGACGAATCGGGAGACATCCATGGATATCAAGCGCAACGGCACCAGCCCTTCGGCCCCAGGCCATGCCGACTATTTCACCGGCACCGTCCGCCTCGACACGCCGTTCAAGGCCGAGGCTCCCGGACGCGCCGGCGGCGCGATCGTCACCTTCGAAGCCGGTGCCCGCACCGCCTGGCACACCCATCCGCTCGGCCAGACCGTCATCGTCACCTCCGGCCTCGGCTGGGCGCAGCGCGACGGCGGGCCGATCGAGGAAATCCACCCCGGCGACGTCGTCTGGTTCCCGCCGGGCGAAAAACACTGGCACGGCGCCACCGACAAGACCGCCATGACCCACATCGCCATCGCCGAATCGGAAAACGGCTCACCCGTGACCTGGCTGGAGAAGGTGACGGACGCGGACTATCTCGGAAAAGCCGGCTAGAGCATTTCCAGCCGACGCGATCTCGCTTCGGTGTCGGAAAATACATTAAAAACAAAAGCATAGAGCATTTCAGGTGATCCCGTTTTCACCTGAAATGCTCTAGGCTCAATCCGCCGGCGGCCGGTATTTTCGCATGAAAGGCACACCGTTGAACGTGTGCGTGCAGCAGGCGCAGTCCGGCTCCATCTGCTCGACGCTCAGAGCCGGATCGACCCGCTGCAGACGATTGGCGTCATCCACGAAAAGGCCGCTGTAATAGGCGCTCTCGCCCATGCGCACGAACGGTTTCCTCTCCGCCTGCGACCGCGCCACCATCCAGAAGATCGGTTCGGCCCTGTCGAGCCGGACGATCGCTTCGGCATGAACAGTGTCCCAATCGTCCCCGACGCGCGACAGCAGGAACTTGAAGAGCGGCGTATAATCGAGCCCGTGCCGCTGCCGGCCGCCCATCGCGCCCGCATGCACACGATCCTCGCGCCGCCGCGAAGACCTGTAGTCCTCGCCCCCGCCATGGCGCACGCCGTGGGTGCGCGTGTTGACGCTGCGATAAAGCGGCTTCTTTCGGTCCATGCGCCCCTCCGGTTTCGTCCATTTTTAACGCATGGCACGGACAGGCGACAGCCGGTCAGACGTGGAGACCGGGCGCCTCATGGCCGGACTGGGCGACATATTCGGTATAGCCGCCCGGATATTGATGCACGTCGTCGCCGTTGAGCTCCAGCACGCGGTTCGACAGCGCGCCGAGGAAGCGCCGGTCGTGTGACACGAACAGCATCGTGCCCTCGTAATCGGCAAGCGCCTTGATC
>CBFGOD010000257.1:0-6504 GCA_965650295.1 uncultured Shinella sp.
CCGCGCATGTCGCGTTCAACCGCCTGAAATTCACGGCCGCCAGCCACCTGCCCGACTACGAGGCCTTCTACCGCTTCTACGGCAAGGGCGATGACCGGCGAAACCTGGACGCCTACCAGCTCTATCTGCGCCCGCATCTCGACGACGAGACGCGCGACTATTGGGAAGGCCGCACGCTGACCGGCCGCCGCCGCATCTCCATCTTTCACCGCCGGCTCTATCGCCATGGCCTGCTCGGCGGTTTCATCGGCCTCGGCCATACGATGGCCCGGCTCTATGGCGCCGACCCACGAGGCCTGCTCGAGGCCCGCACGCTTGAGGACCAGAAGCGCTTCTTCGACGAGACGCTGTCGCCCCTGTTCGACAAGCGGTTGATCCGCTGGGCGACGGGACGCAAGAGTTCGCTGTTCGGCCTCGGCATCCCCCCGCAGCAGTATGAAGCTTTGTCGGGCGCCGGCAACGGCATGGCCGAAATCCTGCGTGCGCGTGTCGAAAAGCTCGCCTGCGGCTTTCCGCTTTCGGAAAACTACTTCGCCTGGCAGGCCTTCGGCCGCAGCTACGGCAATGGCGAACAGGCACCGCTGCCGCCCTATCTCCTGCGGCAGAATTTCGAAGCGGTGCGCAGCCGCGCGTCACGCATTTCCATCACCAACGCCTCGCTCACCGAATTCCTCGCCGCCAAGGCGCCGCAGACGGTCGACCGCTTCATTCTGCTCGACGCGCAGGACTGGATGACGGACGCCCAACTCAACGCACTCTGGAGCGAAATCACCCGTACCGCAGCACCCGGCGCACGCGTGATCTTCCGCACAGCGCCCGCCGAAAGCCTGTTGCCCGGCCGTGTCGCGGAGCCCGTTCTAAACCGCTGGGCTTACCACGAAGCAGAGTCCCGCGCGCTGCACGAGAAGGACCGCTCGTCGATCTATGGCGGCTTCCACCTCTACGAATTCAAGGGCTGACGAGATGAGCTCCGTCTCCGACCACGCCCTGCTGATGGACCGCATCTACCGCTGGCAACGGCGGTTCGGCATCTATGACGCTACCCGCAAATATTACCTTCTCGGCCGCGACCCGCTGCTTGCCGGCCTTGCCCCTCCACCCGGAGGCTGCGTGCTGGAAATCGGCTGCGGGACCGGGCGCAATCTGGTCAAGGCCGCAGGGCTTTACCCGCAGTCCCGCTTCCACGGCATCGACATTTCACAGGAAATGCTGGTTGCCGCAGAGGCCGCCATCGCCGGCGCAGGCCTGAAGGACCGCGTTCGTCTTGCCCGGGCGGATGCCGCCGGCTTCGATCCGCAGGCGCTGTTCGGACAAGCGACCTACGACCGTATCTTCATTTCCTACGCCGTATCGATGATCCCGCAATGGCAGCGCGTGATGGAGGCGGCCATCGCCGGTCTTTCGCCGGGCGGCGCGTTGCATATCGCCGATTTCGGCGACATGCGGGATTTGCCGCGCTGGTTCAAGAATGCCGTGGATACCTGGCTCGGCTGGCACCACGTCACCCCGCGCGCCGATCTGTTCGAGGTGTCGTCGCAACTGGCGGCAGCCCATGGCGGCACGAGCAAGCAACAGCGTCTTCATCGCGGCTTCTCGTGGCTCGCGACGATCCACAAAGGCTGACCGTAGAATATCCTTCTTGTAATACGCCTGTCATGCAGGCTTCTTATCGCAAGAGGGCAACGCACCGCTCAAGAGAGGCACTTCCATGCGTAAACTCCTCCTCGCCCTGGCATCGGCCACGATACTCGCAGGCGCCGCCCAGGCCGCCACCGTCTATCCGCTCGACCGCGCCACGATCCTCGTCGGCTCCCCCTTCGACTTCAAGGTCGAGTTCGATGCCGTCGTAAAGCCTGATGACGTGAAGGTCACGGTCAACGGCCAGGATTACGAAGCCGTCTTCGGCAAGAAGGCCGAATTCGTTGCCGAAGAAAAGGGCAAGGAAGACAAGGTTCTGGGTTCCGCGCTCATCCTGCGCGAGCTGACGATCGGCGCCGCCGGTGAATACAAGGTCGAAGTTTCCGCCGGCAGCGAAGCCAAGTCCGTCGCCTGGGACGTCTACGAGACGGTCACCCAGCCGAAGGCCAAGAACATCATCTTCATGATCGCCGACGGCCTGTCCGTCGCCCACCGCACGGGTGCGCGCATCATGTCCAAGGGCATGACCGAGGGCAAGGCCAACGGCCGTCTCGCCATGGACGATATCCCGCCGGTCGCCTTCATCGGCACCTCCTCAACGCATTCGATCGCCACCGACAGCGCCAACACGGCCTCGGCCTACATGACCGGCCACAAGTCGCGCGTCAACGCACTCGGCGTGTATGCCGACCGCACGCCCGACAGCCTCGACGACCCGAAGGTCGAAACGATTGCCGAAGCGCTGCGCCGCACGACGAAGAAGTCCGTCGGCATCGTGACAACCGCTGAAGTCGAGGACGCCACCCCGGCCGCCCTCGTCTCCCACACCCGCAAGCGCGGCGACAAGGCCGAGATCGTCGGCATGATGCTCGACATCAAGCCGGACGTGCTGTTCGGCGGCGGCTCGGCCTACTTCCTCGGCAAGGATATCCCCGGCTCCAAGCGCAAGGATGACAAGGACTATATCGCCGAGTTCAAGAATGCCGGCTATGCGCTCGCCATCGACAAGACGGAACTGGCCGCGACTGCCGGCGCCAACGAAGAGAAGCTGCTCGGCCTCTTCCACACCGGCAACATGGACGTGACGCTCGACCGCGAATTCCTAAAGAAGGGCACGGTCGACAAGTTCCCCAACCAGCCGGGCCTCGTTGACATGACCAAGGCCGCGCTCGACAAGCTCTCGAAGAACCCGGAAGGCTTTTTCCTGATGGTCGAGGCCGCATCGGTCGACAAGATGAGCCATCCGCTCGATTGGGATCGTGCACTCGTCGAAACCATCGAATTCGACAAGGCCGTCGCCGTTGCCCGCGAATTCGCCGACAAGAACCCGGACACGCTGATCGTCGTCACGGGCGACCACACGCATGGCGTCGCCATCATCGGCACGGTCGATGATGAAAAACCCGGCACGGAAATGCGCGAAAAGGTCGGCACCTACGACAATGCCGGCTTCCCGAACTACGAGGACAAGGACGGTGACGGTTACCCGGATCGCGTCGATGTCTCGCGCCGCCTGTTCATGGCCGCCAACAACGGTCCCGACCACTACGAGACCTTCCGCCCGAAGCTCGACGGCCCGTTCGTTCCGGCCGTCCAGAACGAGGCGAAGGAATATATCGCCAACGAAGCCTATAAGGATGTCCCCGGCGCCGTCTTCGTGCAGGGCAACATTCCGAAGGATGAGGACAGCGGCGTGCATGCTGTCGACGATATCGTGCTTCAGGCGGCCGGCCCCGGCTCGGAAGGGTTCCGCGGCTATATGGAGCAGAGCGACGTCTACCGCGTGCTGGCCGATACCTTCGCGCTCGGCACGGCCAAGGACTAAGGGCCTCTTGCCCCAAAATGGACAGGCGGCCCCGCGCCGCCTGTCCATGCCATTGTGAATGAACAAGGAAGCATTGCCATGACCGATACCCCCCGCACGTTTCTCACCCGGCGGCGGATGCTCTCGGCACTTGCGACCCTGCCTGTGCTTTCGCTGGCGCGCCCGGCACTTGCAGACGAAAAACTCGGTTTCGGCGAACTCTACAAGAGCTTCGGTGTGCTCGGCCTGGAATTTTCCGACAAGGTCAAGCGGCTGAACGGCGAGGGCGTCACCGTCAAAGGCTTCATGGCGCCGCCGCTGAAGGCCGAGGCGAACTTCTTCGTCCTCACCGAAATCCCGATGTCGCTCTGCCCCTTCTGCTCCTCGGACGCGGACTGGCCGGACAACATCCTCGTCGTCTACCTCTCCGAAAAACAGACCTTCGTGCAGTACAACGCCCCGATCGAGGCGCATGGCGTGCTCGAATATGGCGCCTGGACTGATCCAGAAACCGGCTTTCGCAGCCAGCTACGGCTGCGCGAAGCGGCTTTCAACACGGTCTGATCATGCTGGCGCTCAATATTAACGGTCTGGAAATGCGCTTTCCCGGCCTCGATACACCGGTGCTCACCATTCCCCGGCTTCATCTTCCCGCCGGCGGGCAGCTTGCCGTCACTGGCGCTTCCGGCTCCGGCAAAAGCACATTGGTCAATGCCATAACGGGGCTGGAAACCGCGACAAGCGGCTCCGTCTCCTGGGGCGAGACGAACATTTCCGCGCTCTCCGCCGGCCGGCGTGATGCGTTCCGCGCGACCCATATCGGTCTGGTCATGCAGGATTTTCACCTCTTTCCCGGTCTCTCGGCTTTTGAAAACGTCGTCCTGCCGGCGCGTCTCTCCCGCCGGCTGACGCCGGCCGCCCGCGAGCGCGCTCTGCATCTTCTCGAAACGACGGGCATTGCCAGACCCGACCAGCACATCGAAACCCTCTCGCGCGGCGAAATGCAGCGCGTCGCGGTGGCGCGGGCCTTGTTATCGAAACCCGGTGTGATCGTCGCGGACGAACCAACCGCCAGCCTCGACCGCCGCACCGGCGAAGACGTTGCCGAACTGCTTGTCCGCCTCGCCCGGCAGGACGGGGCAACGCTCGTCGCCGTGACGCACGATCCTGTTCTCATGGAACGGCTCGACCGGCGCATCGTGCTCGAGGGCGGCCGTATCGTCGAGGACAGCGCGGAGGCGCAAGCGGCATGATCCGGTTCATTCTCGCCGATCTCCGGCGTTTCAAAGCCGGCGCGCTCGCCGTCGTCATCCTGATCGCACTGTCTGTCGCCCTCAGCGTCACCGTCACATTGCAAGAGCGCGCCGTGCGTCTCGGTAGTGCGCGGGCCGCCGAAAAATTCGACCTTCTGGTCGGCGCGGCCGGCAGCGAGACGCAGCTCGCCCTCTCCGCCGTGTTCCTCCAGCCCTCGCCGCTACCGCTGATGTCGGGCAGCGTTCTGGCAAAGCTCTCCAATGATCCGCGCGTCGAATTCGCCGCCCCCGTCGGCTTCGGCGATTCCGCTGACGGCCACCCCGTCGTCGGCACGACGAGCAGGCTGATCACCGCCCTCTCCCCGGTCCTCTCCGAAGGCACCACCTTCGCCCATCTCGGCGACGCCGTGATCGGTTCAGACGTATCCAGGCGGATCGGCTCTGAGATCAAGCCGATACACGGCGCCGCCGACGAAGGCGGCCATACCCACACCGAGATCGTCTACAAGGTGACGGGCCGCATGGCGCCCACGGGGACAGCCTGGGACCGTGCAATCCTCGTGCCGATCCGCGCGGTCTGGCAACTGCACGGCATGCCCGCACATGAGGAGCACGGCCATGACCATGCAGAAGAGACATCCGAGGACACTGCAGCAAGTGATCACGAACATGACCACGAAGCGCATGTCGAGGCGGATGCCGCAATAGACGAGCACTTTGACGCGGAAACACCCGGTATTCCCGCCGTCCTCGTCAAACCGAAAACCATTGCCGATGCCTACCGCCTGCGCCAGGAATATCGTGGCGAGACGACGCTTGCCGTCTTCCCTGCCGAGGTGCTGACACGCCTCTACGCGACGCTCGGTGACGCGCGCAGCCTGCTGCTTGCCATCGCCATCGGTACACAGGTCATCGTCATTGCTGCGGTGCTGCTCGTCACCATCATGCATGTCGGCGCGCGCCAGCGGCAGATCGGGGCGCTCAGGGCGTTCGGCGCGCCACGCCGCGCGGTCGTCGCCATCGTGTGGGGCGAACTTTTCCTTCTCTTCCTCATGGGCTTCGCCCTTGGCCTGCTTATCGGATATGTCGCCGCCCAGCTTATCTCGGCCACACTCGCCGCCACGACAGCAATCCACATGCCGGTGGAATTCGCGCGGGAAGATCTTTCGCTGGCGCTTTGGTTCATCGCACTCGCAATCCTGATATCGATCCTTCCGGCACTCTCGACACTCCGCCTCAGCCCGGCGCGGGCTTTGAGAAGCTGATCACCTCATCCGGCTGAGCGCTTTTGCCATCACCCGCGACGCTTTGCCCGTTTTCCAGGGGTGACAGGCGCGAATGCAGGCAATATACAGTCAATATTCGCGCAGCCTGGAACCCCTCGCATGAAGAACTGGCATCCCGATCTCAGCCGGAGCGACAGCCCGCTCTATATGGCCCTTGCCGACAGGATCGAGCGGGACTTGCGCAGCGGGGAGCTTTCGGCTGGCGACAAGCTGCCGACCCACCGCGATCTCGCCAAACGTCTTGCAATCGACGTCACCACCGTTGCCCGCGGCTATGTGGAAGCGCAGAAGCGCGGGCTCGTGCAGGCGCATATAGGCCGCGGCACGTTCGTAACGGGCGCCGCGCGCCGCGCTTCCGAAGCAGCGGACACCCAGCCGGACGCCCGCCGTTCCGCCACTGTCGATCTCTCGATGAACCTGCCGCCCGAGCCTGATGATCCCGCACTTGCCGCCCGGATGCGCCAAGGCTTTTCAGCGCTTTCGGCCGATCTCATTCCCCTTTTGCGCTACCAGTCCTTCGGCG
>CBFGOD010000258.1:0-6502 GCA_965650295.1 uncultured Shinella sp.
GCGCACGACATGCGGCTCGCCGGCATCGACACGCTTGGTGACTTCTTCTGCGGAGAGGTGCAGGCAAAGAGCGTCATATTTCGGCGGCTTGCCGGCGGCGCGCTGGGCCTCGCGCATCTGCTCCAGCCGCTCGGGCGTGCAGAAACACTTGAAGCCATGGCCGTTGGCGACGATCTTGTCGACATAGGGGCGATAGATGTCCTTACGGTCGGACTGTCGGTACGGACCGTAGGGGCCGCCGATATCGGGACCTTCGGACCATTCCAGGCCGCACCATTTCAGCGCGTCCAGCACCTTCTGTTCGAATTCCGGCGTCGAGCGCGTGGCGTCCGTATCCTCGATGCGCAGGATGAAGGTGCCGTTGTTCTTCTTGGCGAAGAGATAGTTGAACAGCGCGATATAGGCGGTGCCGACGTGGGGTTCGCCGGTCGGGGAGGGTGCGATGCGTACGCGAACGCCGGATGCGGTTCCGGAAGTGCTCATGATTTGGCCCGTCTTGACTTATGGGAGGAAGAGCCCGGTTTTGTGCCGTTTTACATGGGCAGAGAGGGCTTTCCGTTGGGCTGGTTGAGACCATATTCAGCCCGGCGCGTCAAGAAAAACCGAGCCTGCGTTATTGCAGCGGCCAGACGAGGAGCAGGGCCGGAATGCTGACGAGCACGATGAGCAAGGATAGCGGCAGGCCGACGCGTGGATAATCGGCGAATTTGTAGCCACCGGGACCCATGACCAGCGTGTTGCACTGGTGGCCGACCGGCGTGAGGAAGTCGCAGCCCGCGCCGATCGCCACCGCCATCAGGAAAGCTTCGGGCTTGTAGTGCAGCGCGCCGGCGAAGCTCGCGGCAATCGGCGCCATGACGAGCACGGTGGCCGCATTGTTGAGGAAGGGCGTCACGGCCATCGCCGTCAACAAAATGAGGGCGAGCGCGCCGAAGGGCGGCAGGTGCACGGCGACGGCACCGAGCCAGCCGGCGATGAGCTCGCTCGCACCCGTCGTGCGCAGGCTGTCGGACACGGGAATGAGGGCTGCGAGCATCACGAGGATCGGCCCATCGAGCGCACCATAGGCCTCGCGCAGCGGCACGGCGCGGAACAGTACCATGGAGACGGCGGCGGCGAAGAAGCCGGTCGCGACGGGGACGAGGCCAAGCGCCGTCGAAGCCATGGCGGCAATCAGGATCAACACGGGAATGATCGCCTTGCGCGGCGAGCCGAGCAGGATTTCGCGCTGTGCCAGCGGCAGCAGGCCGAGTTCCGGCAGAAGGGTCGGCAGCGCCCGGTTGTTGCCCTGGATGACGATCACGTCGCCGGGCCGCAGCCGCACGGCCGAGAGCTTTTCGCGCAGGCGCTGGCCCTGGCGGCTGACGGCGAGCAGATTGATGCCATAGGAGTGGAAGAGCGCGATGGAGCGGGCGGAAATGTCGATCAGGCGGGATTCGTTGCCGACGACCACTTCGATGGCGCTGATTTCATCGGCCTCGCCACGCCCGGACTGGATCGGCTTGCCGGAAAGCGTCAGACCGGCGGCGGAGACGACCTTGTCAAGTGCGCTCGCCGTGCCCTCCATCAGGATCGTGTCGCCGGCGACGAGCCGCACGTCGGGCAGCGGCGCGAGATGCACATGGCCGCGAATGATGGCGGTTGCGATCACATCGCCGTCGCCATTCCGCAGGATCTCGTTCAACGATTTCCCGACCGAGGGCGAACCTTCCTCCACTGTCGCATCCGAAGAATAAGCGGATGCCTCCAGCGATTCCTCGATGCTCGCATTGCCGTTTTCCCGCTCCGGTACGATGCGGTTGAAAAACAGCATGAAAAGGATGCCGCAGACCGTCAGCACCGCGCCGACGGGCGTGAAGTCGAACATGGTGAAGCTCTCGCCGGTGATTTCCTGGCGCAGCCGCGAGACGACGATGTTCGGGGAGGTGCCGATCTGCGTCATCAGGCCGCCGAGCAGGGCGGCAAAGGCCATGGGCATCAGGAATTTCGAGGCGGGCGTGTTGGATTTCTTGGCGAACTGGAAGGCGAGCGGCATCATGATGGCGAGCGCGCCGATATTCTTGATGAAGGCCGAGAGCACCGCGACCGAGACGAGCAAAAGCGCGAGCTGGCTCTGTTTCGAGATGAGGTTGGGAAAGAAGCGTTTCACTACCAGATTGACGATGCCGGAGCGGGCGACGGCCGCGCTGACCATCAGGGCGCTCGCGACGATGATGACGATATCGTCGGAAAAGCCGGAGAACGCCTTGTCGAAGGGTACGATGCCCAGTGCCAGCGCCAAAAGAAGCGAACAGCAGGCAACGAGATCGTAGCGGAACCTCCCCCATATGAATGCCGCCATCATCAGGGCGATGACGACGAAGGCGAAGGTCTGCTCAAGGGTCATGTCGGGGTCCGTGCGGCGGGACGATGTTCTGGCTGGAATTCCGTCGACGCCTTCAGGTTCCGCTGTGGGCAACGGAAACGCATGCGCTGTTGTCGGAACAATCCCTCCGCCACAAGGTTTGCCAAGGGAAGGCGGGCCGTGTCAACCGGACATGACGGAGATGGAGAACGCAGGGATTTTTCCGGTTTCTCCTTGCGGCCAACGAAACGGCAGGCGAGCTCCCCACCCGTCCGGCCCGTCTTCGACCTCCTGATTTTGCTCATTTTTTCGACCGTGCTCGAAGCCGAGGCATCCAGAGATCCGCGGTGGCTTCGGAATTTCGCAACCTATTGTCCTGCAAAGGCTATGTGTGATAATTCTGAATGTATGTTCAGCTAACGATCGGGGGATTCGGCATGGCGGGAAGGGCAGGCAGAGCGCAAAAAATTACTGGTGGGAGCATTTCCGTGCTCGTGGGTACGGCGGTGCTGGCGATGGCGGGGCCTGTCCTAGCGGCCGATGCCATCGTCGCGGCTGAGCCTGAGCCGATGGACTATGTCCGGGTTTGCGACGCTTTCGGCACAGGATTCTTCTACATTCCCGGCACCGAGACATGCCTGAAGATTGGCGGCTATGTGCGCTTCGATATCGGCGTGGGCAATATGCCCGACTATGGGCTTGGCGCCGATGCGCCCGATGATATCGACACGGATGGCGACGGCATTGCCGATACCGGCGATGGGCGAGGAGACGCGCGCTACGAGCAGGCACGATTTGCGCTGGACGTCGATGCGCGCACGGACACCGAATATGGAACACTGCGCGGCTATACGCGGCTGCACTTCAACTACGATCAGGATGCGACCAGCAGCTCGCACTATATCGAAGTGGAATACGCTTATATCGAGCTTGGCGGCTTTCGCGTCGGCATGAACGACTCGCTGTTTTCCACCTTTCCGGCCTATGCCGGCTATGTGATCAGCGACGATCTCGGCGTTCCCTACGGTCCGTTCGAAACCAGCCAGATCGTCTATACCCATACCGGCGAAAACGGCTTCTCGGCTTCGGGCGGTCTCGAGCTTCCGGGCGATGGCGCTACCAATTCGGACTATATCCCCAATATCGTCGCTGGCGCTTCGCTGACCAAGGACTGGGGCGCGATCACCTTCATTGCGGCTTACGATGCGGTGGCGGAGGAGGGGGCGGCCAAGCTGCGGCTTGACCTGACGCTGAGCGACAAGGTGTCCGTCTTCGCGATGGCCGGCTACAGCACCAACGATCCGGCCGGCACGGGCGTCGGCAATACGGATACCAACAATTATTATGCTCAATGGAACGGCAGCTGGGCGGTCTGGGCCGGCGCCAATTTCCAAGTGACGGACAAGCTCGCCTTCTACACGCAGGCCGCCTATGACGAGGATGAGAATTTCGCCTTCGTGGCCGACCTTCCCGTAACCGTCGTCGATGGCTTCACGGTGACGCCCGAACTTGCCTATCGTGACAATTTCGACATTCCGGACGCCGATGCCTGGGGCGGTTACCTGCGCTTCGAGCGCACGTTCTGACAGAATGCACAAAGAAAAAGGGCCGGCGTTGAGCCGGCCCTTTCGTTTGTCTCGTCAGTGTCCGCCTGACTTCTTCCTTTGCCGCGCGTTGCGCGAGACCATGTTCAAGACCTCGACAAGCGCCGAGAAGGCCATGGCGGCGTAGATGTAGCCCTTGGGCACGTGCAGGCCCATGCCTTCGGCGATCAGCGTCGTGCCGATCATCAGAAGGAAGGCGAGCGCCAGCATGACGATCGTCGGGTTCTTCTCGATGAAGTTGGCGAGCGGCGTGGCTGCCAGGAGCATGACCGCGACGGCGGCGAGAACGGCAACCACCATGATCGGTAGATGCGGCGTCATGCCCACGGCGGTGATGATGCTGTCGATCGAGAAGACGAGATCGAGCACCAGGATCTGGCCGATGGCCGAGGCGAAGCTCGTCGTGACCGCGCCGCCCACCATGTCTTCCTTGTGATCGACCGGGTCCACATTGTGGTGGATTTCCTTGGTCGCCTTCCAGACGAGGAAGAGACCGCCGGCGATCAGGATCATGTCCTTCCAGGAGAAGGGATGATCGAAGAGCGTGAAGACCGGGGTGGTGAGCTGGACGATCCACGCGACGGTGCCGAGAAGGGCAAGGCGCATGACGAGCGCAAGGCCGATGCCGATGCGGCGGGCGCGCTCGCGATGTTCGGGTGGCAGCTTGTTGGTCAGGATCGAAATGAAGATAAGGTTGTCGATACCGAGAACCACTTCCATCACGACGAGCGTGACAAGGGCAATCCACGCGGCCGGGTCTTGCATGAGTGCAAGAATGCTGTCCATCCGGTCTTCCTCTCCTTTGAATACGGTTTGAGAATGGACTTCCGTATGTATGCAGATTTCGGCCGCTGGCAAGCGGACCGGCCGCCGTTCAGGCTGATATCACGATTTCGTCATCTGATCGGAGAGTGGTAACCAGATTTCCACGCGGCCGAGCCCGGTCTCCGGATCGAAATCTTCGCCATAGAATTCGAGCACATCCGGAAATCCGCCGGCTGTGCGGCCCGAGGTCGGCAGCCAGGTGCGGAAGGCGGCATCGACGGTCGCGGGAATGGCGTTGACATGGCCGTGATGCTGGAACATGGCCCAGCTCTGCGCCGGTATGGCGATCACCTCGAATTCGGCCGGGAGGTCGTCGCGGCGCGAGACGCGCATGCCGGCGACATAGCGGAAGCCGGGTTTTCCCGGCTGCATGGTGCAGAGGCCGTAGGCGGTCTTGTCCACCTGGCCGGGGATATGGCCGAAATGGGCGTTGAATTTCTGCCAGAGGGCCGGAATGCCGGCGGCCTTGCCGGGTTCGAAATCGCCGCCGAGGCCGGCGATGATGAAGGCGTCGAGCGTTTCGATGCGTGGCGCGGGAAGGCTGCTTTTCTCGATGGTCGACATGCGGATGGGCTCCTGAAGCGTGAGGCCGGAAAGATCGCGCCGGGCGCGGAGCGTTTCGGGTGTCAGGCCGAATTCCTCGCGGAAGGCGCGGGTGAATGCCTCATGGGAGCCGTAGCCGGCATCGAGCGCGACGGTCAGGATGTTGTCCGCCCCGCCGGCAAGCTGGCGGGCGGCTTCCGCAAGACGGCGGGCGCGCAGATAGCGGTTGAGGTTCTGCCCCGTCATTGCGCTGAAGCGCCGCGACAGGTGGTGCCGTGACATGCCGGCCATGGCGGCGATTTCGGACAGGGCTATGGCCCGCCCGAAATGGCTTTCGATGAACCAGATGGCTTTCGCAACGGGATGCATTGATGACGTCGCTCCTCATGGACAGCCATCTTATGGCGTCCCCGGCAGCTCGTCACTTGATCGTGGTTGCGCAAAATCCGAAAGCGGTTCTGCGTCCGGAATGCGAAAATGTCAGGATTTCGCACCATAGGCAGCGAGGAACATGCGGATCGCCGAAATAACGTTCTTTTCGATCATCGATTTTGCGGGCACCTCTTCCATCGCGCCGAAGATGCGGGGCTTGAAGAGGCCGACGGTCGTAAGCTCGATGAACTGCTTGGCGGCATGCGTGGTGTCGTCGCAGGTGAGGATGCCGGCTGCGACCTGACGATCGAGATAGTCCTGCAGAACCGAGACCGGGTTGATCGACGATGCGGAGAAAAAGCGGCTACAGAGGGTCGGCAGCCGGTGGTTCGCGGCGATCACCATGCGCATGGCGCGGATCGTCTGATCCGCTGTCATATGCGCTGCAAACAGCATGCCGAATTCCTTGAGCGCTTCATCGAGCGGCTGGCCGCTATCGAGCGCGTGGCGGATCGTTTCGGTGATCCGGCGGCGCTCGCGCTCGATCATGTCGGCGAACAGAACTTCCTTGTTCTCGAAATAGACGTAGATCGTACCCTTGGAAACGCCGGCGGCGCGCGTGATATCGTTCATGCTGGCGGCTTCGAAGCCCTGTTCCATGAACACGCGTTTGGCCCCGTCGAGGATCTGCTCGCGCTTGGCCGGATCTTCTCCCGCCACGCGGCGACCCGTCTGCGAGGCGGCCGATCTGTCTTCCGTGATATCCATCTGCCTTTCCAAGCTTGAAACTTTCTATGAACTATTTCGAACCGCG
>CBFGOD010000259.1:0-6477 GCA_965650295.1 uncultured Shinella sp.
AGTGCGGGCGACCAGGCAAAACTGGGCTAATAACGTGGAAGACTGGGGACCTGCCGAAGAAAATACGAATTACATTTATCTGACGGAGGCAAAGCTTTCCGCCTATCTCTCTAAATCGACGGCGGTTTTTAAATGTCCGGCCGATCTTTCGATGTCCGAAAACGGCGCTCGCATTCGCAGTATGTCGATGAATGGAATGGTCGTCGAGACCATCGCCCCGCAGGGCCGCTTCGGCCTGATCGACGATCCGAAGGTGCTCGACGTGATGCCCTTCAAGCGCAAGGCCGTCTCGACCCATTGGGAGCTGATGTTCACCCGCTCGCTCTTCCAGACGCCTGACATGATCGAGCAGCACACGCTTCTGAACGAGGTCTCGCGTCTCGTCGATGCGGGAACCCTGCGCACGACGCTGGCGGAGACCGTCGGCACGATCAACGCGGAGAACCTGAAGAAGGCCCATGCGATGATCGAGAGCGGGCGCACGCGCGGCAAGCTCGTTCTCGCTGGTTTCTAAACTCGAAAATCCCCCTCCGCCGCTCGCCTCCAGAGCGGCGGAGGGGTGTTACCAAGGTGACAGGGACGGCAAGGAACTCTGGTAGACATAGGCCATCGCAGCCCACCGAAAGAAACGAAAAACGGCGGGCGGCACACGGGAAAGCAACACAGAACCCTTCCCGCCAACCTATGACGTTTATTGGAGATTTACGTGTCCGCCTTGATTGAAAGCATGACCGGGAGCCGCACCTTCGGCTTCATCGCCCGCACGATCCTGACCTCGATGTTCTGGCTGTCCGGCATCGCCAAGCTCGCCGATTTCGATGGCGGTCTCCTGGAGATGACGCATTTCGGCCTGGAGCCGGCGGCCTTCTTCAATGTCGCCAGCGCACTGACCCAGCTCATCGGCTCGGCCCTCATCATTTCCAACCGCTGGACCTGGCTCGGCGCCGGCATGCTCGCCGTCTTCACCGCGCTCACCATTCCGATCGCCCATAATTTCTGGGCGATGCAGGAACCGATGCGCACCATCGAATTCCACTTCGTCGCCGAACACATCACCGTCATCGGCGGCCTGATGGTCGTCGCCTGGAAATCCGCAACAGCTTCTGCCGTCCCTGCCCAATGACGGCAGGACCGGATGCCGCCCGCTCTCTCCAGACGCGGCATCCCGACGGACGGCCCTGCCTCTCCCGGCCGTCCCCCCGCCCCGGCGCTCAGCCGGGGCGGTTTGCCGTTTTAGAGCGACGGCAGTTTCAGCGGACCGCCCGTCTTGATGCTGCGGATCGCGAAATTCGAGCGGATGTCGGAAACGCCGGGCATGGTGAGCAGCGTTTCGGTCAGGAGCCGTTCATAGGCGGAGAGGTCCTCCACCACCACTTCCGCCAGAAAATCCGCATTGCCCGAGATCAGGAAACAGGAGACGACCTCCGGCACCGCCAGCAGCGCCTCCTGCTGGGCCATGGCATTTTCGCGGCTGTGATGCCCCACCTTGATTTCGACGAAGACCGTCAGGCCGAGCCCCACCTCCTTGCGATCGATATCCGCCCGGTAGCCGCGCAGCACACCGGATTTCTCGAGATTGCGGATGCGCCGGAGGCATGGCGAGGGTGAGAGGTTCACGCGCTCGGCAATCTCCACATTGGTCGCGCGCGCATCTTCCTGCAGCACCTTGAGGATGGCGATATCGAATTTATCCAGATTTGGCATATTCGAAAACTTTCATGGTCTAAATTGGTGAAATCCTGCGCATCCTACGTTCTCCAAGGCACAACACGCAAGGACATGCCCCGCCCTTCAGCGCTAGAGTTTCACCACAAATGAGCCAGCGCAGAAAGGATACCCGCCATGGCCATGATCTCGCTTTCTTCCGAAGACAAATCCAATCCTGTTGTCGCCGGCTATGCGGGCGGCGTGGTGACGGTGCTGATCTGGGCGCTCTGGGTGCTGGCGACGCGCCACACCGCCGCGACACCGCTCGGCACGATCGATATCGGCCTCATCCGCTACGGCGTTCCAGCCATCCTGCTGGCACCGATCTGGCTCAAGACCGGGCTTCTGCCAAAGCACGTGCCGCTCAAGTTGATCGTCGTGATGGTGGCCGGTGCCGGCGCCGTCTTCTTCCAGATCACGGCGGCGGCGCTGCATGTCACGCCGGCCGCACCGGGCGGCATCCTGCTCGGCGGCTCGCTGCCGCTGGCAACCGCGCTCATCGGCATGGTTCTGTTCGGCGAGCGGCCGGACCGCATGCGCCTTGCCGGCCTCGCCGCCATCGTTGCGGGTGTCGCGATCCTGCTCACCGCAAGCATGCTGAAAAGCGGCATGACCGCGACCGGCTTCGTATTGCTGCCGATCGGCGCCGTGCTGTGGGCCGGCTTTACCCATGCCTTCCGCCGCTCGGGCCTTTCCGCCCTCGAGGGTGCCGCCATCATCGCAGTCTGGTCTTTCCTGATCCATCTGGTGCTCGCCGCAATCTTCGGCACGCACCTTGCCGCCGCCACCCTGCCCGACCTTGCGCTTCAGATCACCAGCCAGGGCATTCTTTCCGGCCTCGTCGCCACCTTCGCCTATGGCACCGCCATCCGTGCCCTCGGCGGCAGCCAGGCCGCCGCCTTCACCGCCATCACGCCAGTGCTCGCAACGCTTGGCGGCGCGATCTTCCTCGGCGAAAGTTTTGGCGCAGCCGAGATGACGGCCGCGCTGGTCGTCGGCGGCGGTGTGGCGCTCTCGACCGGCATTCTCTCTCCCAAGCACTAGATCGAAACGAAAAAGGGCGCCGCGGCTGTGCCGGGGCGCCCTTTTCCATGTCTGCTTCCCGGATCAGCCGTGCACGATCTCGCGGTGCTTCTGCAGGCGCTTGCCGAAGGCCTGGCTGACGCGGTCGAAGATGATCGCGATGCCGACGATGGCGAGGCCGTTGAAGATGCCGAGCGTGAAATACTGGTTGGAGATCGCCTTCAGCACCGGCTGGCCGAGACCCTGGACACCGATCATCGAGGCGATGACGACCATGGCAAGCGCCATCATGATCGTCTGGTTGATACCGGCCATGATGGTGGGCAGCGCCAGCGGCATCTGCACGTTCTTCAGCTTCTGCCAGCTCGACGAACCGAAGGCATCGGCCGCCTCCAGCACGTCCTTGTCGACGAGACGGATGCCGAGATTGGTAAGGCGGATCATCGGCGGGATGGCGTAGATGACCACCGCGATCAAGCCGGGCACCTTGCCGATGCCGAGCAACATGACGACCGGGATCAGATAGACGAAGCTCGGCATGGTCTGCATGACGTCGAGCACCGGGTTGACCACGTTCTGCACGCGATCCGACCGCGACATGATGATACCGATCGGAATGCCGATGGCGATCGACAGCACGGTACAGACGAAGATCATCGAGACCGTCTTCATCGTATCATCCCACATGTCGAAATAACCGATGAGGAGCAGGGTGACGACCGTGCCGACGACGATCTTCCAGTTACGGCTGGCAAACCAGGCAATGGCGGCGATCAGGAGGATGATGATCGGCCAGGGTGTTCTGGTCATGAAGCGCTCGGACCAGATCAGAAAATGCTGCAGCGGCACGAAGATCGATTCGATGCCGTCGCCATAGGCGCGGGTGAAACCGCGGAACCCCTCGTCGATGCCCTTCTTGAGGTCACGCAGGCTATCCGCATTCATTGTGGGAAATTTCGTAAACCAATCCATGTCGATCCCCTTCCGACTCCGTCCGGTCTTGCGCCGGTTTTATGAGCCAACCCTGAAGCATGCCGAGGGAAAGGGCGCTGCGATTTGCGCCAAAGGCATGCGCTAAAACGAAGGCAAAGGGCGGCGCGCCGAAAACGCGCCGCCCGAATCCTTGATCAGGCGATCAGAGAGCGGCCTTGATCTTCTCGGCAGCTTCCGGCGAGACCCATTCCTTCCAGAGGGCTTCGTTCTCTTCCAGGAAGTGCTTGGCACCGTCGTCGCCGCTCGCCTGGTTGTCGGTCATCCAGGCCATCAGCTTGTTGACGGTGTCGTTCGACCAGGCGCGCTTGTTGAGGTAGCCCATGACATCCGCACCGCCGCGCTCGGAAAAGCCCTTGGTGACGAGCGTCTGGACCTTGTCCTTCGGCCAGTCGTTCTTCTTCGGGTCTGCGCAGTCGGCAACGGTGTTGCAGCGCTTCCATTCGGCGGCGTCATAGGGAACGCCATGCTCGAGCTTCACCATCTCGTACTTGCCGAGAAGCGCCGTCGGTGCCCAGTAGTAACCGACCCAGCCTTCCTTGCGCTCGTAGGCCTTGGCAATCGAGCCATCGAGGCCGGCGGCCGAGCCCGTGTCGACGAGCATGAAGTTCGCCGCTTCGCCGCCATAGGCCTTGTAGAGCTGCGAGGTCACGACCGTGCCGCCCCAGCCCTGCGGACCGTTATGCACGGCGCCCTTCGACTTGTCTTCCGGATCGGGGAACAGCTCCGGATGCTTCAGCGCGTCGTCGATCGTCTTGATGTCGGGATGGGCGTCTGCGATGTATTTCGGGATCCACCAGCCCTGGACGGCGGCGTCGGACAGCGCCACGGCCGCACCGATCAGCTTGCCTTCCTCGATGCCGCGGTTGACGACGTCGGGCAGCAGGTCGACCCAGCCTTCCGGCGCCAGATCCGGTTCGCCCTTTTCGATCATCGAGGTGATGGTCGGAACCGTGTCACCGACGATGACTTCGGCATTGCAGCCATAGCCTTCAGTCAGGATGAACTTGTCGAGTGCGGCCAGCACTTCGGCGCTCTGCCAATTCATGCTGGCGATGGTCACGTCGCCGCATTCGGCGCGCGCGGCACCCGTCATGGCCAGGAGGCCCGCAATGAGGCAGGTGGAAGCAAGAAGATGTTTCATTATCCGTTCCCTTATGTCGACGGTGTCATTGTGCCCAGTCAGACCCCGCTGCACCGCCGCCGCCGGACCTGTGATCCCATGCGGATCGTTCTCGGAGCCGGCCTTCAGCGAAGCCTTTGGATTCCGCGATACCGCACCCTCGACTTTTGCATCTGCTGGGTCGAATAACGGTACGAATGCGTCTGCGATTGAACCCAATGCGTCATCGAGCGTTCAATTTCACGAGACCGTCCCAACCTTTTCCGAGACCGGGAATATGCGGGCAATGGCATGATACAATTCAGCTTTTTCAACCCGAAACGCAAAAGGCCGGCATGTGCCGGCCTTTTCTTATTGCGACATGGCCTGGAAGATCAGGCTTCGCGGCGTCCCTGGATGACATGCACCCGGCCGCCGACCTTGACGCGTTCGTAAAGGTCGATCACGTCATGGTTCAGCATGCGCACGCAGCCGCTCGACATGGCCTGGCCGATCGACCATGGCTGGTTTGTGCCATGGATGCGGAACATGGTGTCGTTGCCGTTCTGGTAGAGATAGATGGCGCGCGCGCCGAGCGGATTGTTCGGGCCGCCTTCGAGGCCGCCGGCATATTTCAGGTTCTTCTTCGGGTCGCGGCGGATCATGTTCGGCGTCGGCGTCCAGGTCGGCCATTCCGCCTTGCGGCCGATATAGGCGCTGCCCGCCAGCGAATAGCCCTGCCTGCCGACGCCGATACCGTAGCGCATCGCGCGACCACCGCCGAGTACATAATAAAGCCGCCGCGCCGGCGTATCGACGACGATGGTGCCGGCGGCGTGATCGGTACTGTAGGCGACTTCCTGGCGGCGCAGTTCCGGCTTGATCTTGTCGAGCGGCATCGCCTTCAGCGGATGTTTCTCCTCCAGCCGGTCCCCGTAATTGGCGCGGTCGCTTACGCCGTTGGTCGCGCAGCCTGCAAGCAGTGCAGACGCGCCGATCAGGAATCCGCGGCGGGAAATCGACATGGTTAAAGCCCCTTTAAGATCAGTCCTCGGGGCCGAGAATTATGCGGTTATGGTTAATCGAGGGTTAAGGAGCGCGCTGCGGTTGCAGGAGATATTAAGGTCGATGACGAAAAGAAGGCGGGATCGGCCCTACCAAAAACGCCCCGGACGGGAATCGGAAGCACCTCTCTCTCCCCCGTCATCCTCGGCCTTGAGCCGATGATGACGGGGGAGAGAGAGGTGACTGCCTTTGATCGGCAAGGTGAATCGTCGGCGAGCAACACGCCATGGCTAAAGGCGGCACGGCAGTAAAAAGGCCGCCTCAAAGGCGGCCTTTGTTATTTGCGCTGAGCGCATCACATATTCGGATAGACCGGCCCCTCGCCGCCCTGCGGCGGCACCCAGTTGATGTTCTGGTTGGGGTCCTTGATGTCGCAGGTCTTGCAGTGGACGCAGTTCTGGGCGTTGATGACGAAGACGTCCTTGCCGTCCTTTTCCACCCATTCATAGACGCCGGCCGGACAGTAGCGGGTCGACGGGCCGGCATAGATGTCGTGCTCGGAGCGCTTCTGCAGGTCCATGTCCTTGACCTTGAGGTGCACCGGCTGGTCTTCCTCGTGGTTGGTGTTCGACAGGAACACCGAGGAGAGG
>CBFGOD010000260.1:0-6435 GCA_965650295.1 uncultured Shinella sp.
CGCAACCACATGAACCTCGACAATCTCGAGGAATCCAAACGCTATCCGCGGGGAGAATAAGATGAGAGCCCAACCCAAAGCCTCCCATTTCATCGACGGCGAGTATGTCGAAGATACAGCCGGCACGCCCTTCGAGAGCCTCTACCCTGCCACCGGCGAGGTGATCGCCAAGCTCCATGCGGCAACGCCCGCCATCGTCGAAAAGGCGATCGCGTCCGCCCAGCACGCCCAGAAGGAATGGGCCGCGATGAGCCCGACGGCGCGCGGCCGTATCCTCAAGCGCGCCGCCGAGATCATGCGCGAGAGGAACCGCGAGCTTTCCGAACTCGAAACGCTCGATACTGGCAAGCCGATCCAGGAAACCATCATCGCCGACCCGACCTCGGGCGCCGACGCCTTCGAATTCTTCGGCGGCATCGCTGCCGCCGGCCTCAACGGCGATTATATCCCGCTCGGCCAGGATTTCGCCTTCACCAAGCGCGTGCCGCTCGGCGTGTGCGTCGGCATCGGCGCGTGGAACTATCCGCAGCAGATCGCCTGCTGGAAGGGCGCGCCGGCACTGGTCTGTGGCAATGCCATGGTCTTCAAGCCTTCGGAAAACACGCCGCTCGGCGCGCTGAAGATCGCGGAAATCCTGATCGAAGCCGGCCTGCCGAAGGGCCTTTACAACGTGATCCAGGGCGACCGCTCGACCGGGCCGCTGCTCGTCAACCACAAGGACGTCGCCAAGGTCTCGCTGACCGGCTCCGTGCCGACGGGCAAGAAGGTCGCCGGCGCTGCGGCGTCCGACCTCAAGCATGTCACGATGGAACTCGGCGGCAAGTCGCCGCTCATCGTCTTCGATGACGCCGACCTCGAAAGCGCCATCGGCGGCGCGATGCTCGGCAATTTCTATTCGACCGGCCAGGTCTGCTCCAACGGCACCCGCGTCTTCGTGCAGAAGGGCATCAAGCAGAAATTCCTGTCTCGCCTGAAGGAGCGCACGGAAAAGATCCTGATCGGCGATCCGCTGGATGAGGCCACGCAGCTTGGCCCGATGGTGTCCAAGGCGCAGCGCGACAAGGTCATGGACTATATCGAGAAGGGCAAGGCCGAGGGCGCGACGTTGCTGACCGGCGGCGGCATTCCGAACGCCGTTTCGGCCGAGGGATATTACATCCAGCCGACCGTTTTCGCCGACGTCACCGACGACATGACGATCGCGCGGGAAGAGATTTTCGGCCCGGTCATGTGCGTGCTCGATTTCGATCATGAGGACGAGGTCATCGAACGCGGCAACGCGACCGAATTCGGCCTCTCCGGCGGCGTCTTCACCTCCGACATCACCCGCGCCCACCGCGTCGTCGACCAGCTCGAGGCCGGAACGCTGTGGATCAACACCTACAACCTCGCCCCGGTCGAAATCCCCTTCGGCGGCTCCAAGCAATCCGGCTTCGGCCGCGAGAATTCGCTCGCCGCGCTGGAGCACTATTCGGAGCTGAAGACGGTGTACGTGTCGATGGGCAAGGTCGAGGCGCCGTATTGAGATGGGCGCCTCAGTCGTCCTTCATGTTGACGAAAAGGTCTTCGAGGTCGATGCGAAGCACCTTGCAAATGCGTCGCAGGACGTCAACGGAGCCGGTCTTCTTGCCAGCCTCTATCTCGGAAAGATAGGGCTGGGAGATGCCCGCTGCGTCGGCGAGTTCGGTTATCGTCATCTTGCGATACGTCCTGTAGAGACGGACAGGATTCTCGCCATTGGACTTGGCTTCGACAAGCTCCAGCGGCCACGTTTCCTCGCCGGCACGAACGCCGGCCATGACGGCTTCCGCGCGCAGTCCGTCGACAAGGTCTTCGTAGTCTTCCTCGCTGAGGAGCACGTAGGACTTGCCATCAATAGTCAACCTTTGGATATCGCCCATCCGGTTTTACTCCTTATAGATACTGCCGCGCGGCCCCGCATCGATCACCATAACGACGGTGCCCTCGTCATCGATGATGACGCGATCGCTGCCGACGCGGATACGAAAGAACGGCTGGCCCTTCATTTTCTTGATATCAACGACCTCACCCCGCGCATAAGCGCGAAGCTTATCGAGAATTGCGGCCCTCCTCTTGGGCTGCATACGTTGCAGCGCCTGATCGGCAGCCCTTCTGAAGCGAATTTCCCTCATCAACGCATCATAGCAATTAGCGATATATCCATCAATAGCGACATCGCCATAAACTATGATCGCGACCGCCGCACGAGGCACTGAGACCATGCAGAACGCAGACTACATCATCATCGGCTCCGGCTCGGCCGGCTCGGCCATTGCCTATCGTCTCTCGGAGGATGGCAAGCATAGGGTCATGGTGCTGGAATATGGCGGCTCGGATATCGGGCCGTTTATCCAGATGCCGGCGGCCCTTGCCTGGCCGATGAGCATGAAGCGCTACAATTGGGGCTATCTCTCCGAGCCCGAGCCGCATCTCAACAACCGGCGCATCACGGCACCGCGCGGCAAGGTGATCGGCGGGTCATCCTCCATCAACGGCCTCGTCTATGTGCGCGGCCATGCGGAGGACTTCAACCGCTGGGAAGAGCTTGGCGCGCAAGGCTGGGCCTATGCGGACGTGCTGCCTTACTACAAGCGCCTGGAGACGTCGCTGGGCGGCGAGGCCGGCTGGCGCGGCACCAACGGGCCGCTGCACGTGCGCCGTGGTCCGGTGACGAACCCGCTCTTCCATGCCTTCATCCAGGCCGGCCAGCAGGCCGGCTTCGAGACGACGGAGGATTACAACGGCTCCAAGCAGGAAGGCTTCGGCCTGATGGAGCAGACGATCTATAACGGCCGGCGCTGGTCGGCGGCGAACGCCTATCTGCGCCCTGCCATGAAGCGCTCGAACGTCTCGCTGGTCCGCTGCTTTGCGCGAAAGATCGTCATCGAGAACGGCCGGGCGGTCGGCGTCGAGATCGAGCGCGGCGGCAAGATCGAGGTGGTCAAGGCCAACAAAGAGGTCATCGTCTCGGCCTCCTCCTTCAACTCGCCGAAGCTTCTGATGCTCTCCGGCATCGGCCCGGCGCAGCATCTGAAGGATATGGGGATCGAGGTGAAGGTCGATCGGCCGGGTGTGGGCGCCAACCTGCAGGATCATATGGAATTCTACTTCCAGCAGGTCTCCACAAAGCCGGTCTCGCTTTATTCCTGGCTGCCTTGGTTCTGGCAGGGCGTGGCGGGCGCGCAGTGGCTGCTCTCCAAGGGTGGGCTTGGCGCCTCCAACCAGTTCGAGGCCTGCGCCTTCCTGCGCTCCGCGCCGGGGCTGAAGCAGCCTGATATCCAGTATCACTTCCTGCCCGTCGCCATCTCTTATGACGGCAAGGCGGCGGCGAAGAGCCACGGTTTCCAGGTGCATGTCGGCTACAACCTGTCGAAGTCGCGCGGCAATGTCACCCTGCGCTCCGCCGATCCGATGGCCGACCCCGTCATCAAGTTTAACTATATGAGCCACGAGGAAGACTGGATCAAATTCCGCCACTGCGTGCGCCTCACCCGCGAGATCTTCGGCCAGAAGGCCTTCGACGATTTCCGCGGGCCGGAAATCCAGCCGGGCGAGAAGGTGCAGACGGACGACCAGATCGATGCCTTCCTGCGCGAGCATCTGGAAAGCGCCTATCACCCCTCCGGCACCTGCCGCATGGGTGCGGCAAGCGACCCCATGGCTGTCGTCGATCCGGAAACCCGCGTTATCGGCGTCGAGGGCCTGCGGGTCGCCGACAGTTCGATCTTCCCGCATGTGACCTATGGCAACCTCAACGCGCCATCGATCATGACCGGCGAGAAGGCGGCGGACCACATCCTTGGCAGGCAACCGCTCGCCCGTTCCAACCAGGAGCCGTGGGTCAACCCACGCGCGGCGGTCAGCGACCGTTAAATATTTGGAACCATTAAGGATGGCATGGGTTTAGGCCGGCATTTCCGGAGGAAGCCCATGCCCGTCTACCACAAGGTTTCACGCAATGACGTTCGCAAGGAAACGGACCTTGTGGTGACGCTGATCGACAGTATCGCCGGTCCCTGCGCCTTCGTCACAGATCCTGCGCAAGCGCGCGACACGGTGCCTATGCCCGTGCCGGAGGCGCTGACCGCCGCGGCGCACATCCTCGCAGGCGACGTCAATTCTCGTGTCCTCGTGGTCATCGACGAGGATGACCTCTGGCACAGGCGCTGGGGCGCCCTCATTCCCCACCCGGACCGGGGCAGCTATTGAGAGACACAAAAAGCCGGGCTCGCGCCCGGCTTTCTGAAAGTACCTGGAGGTCTGAGTACTTAAACGAAGAGGAAGTCGCTTGCGTGCAGGTCAGCCTTTGCGATGCCCTCAAGGGTGATCGAGCCGGCACCATACTTGATGACCAGGTCACCAGCGCGCGTTTCCGTGGCGTGGCTGAGAACTGTGGCAAAGCTCTTCAGCACGGCCTTGTCGAGCTGGATCACATCCGTGCCTGCGCTGCCGGCTTCGAAGTCCGTGATCTTGTCGATACCCTGGCCCGACTTGATGATGAAGGTATCTGCACCCACACCACCGGACAGGATGTCGTTACCGAGACCGCCGTCGAGCGTGTCGTTACCGGCGCCGCCTTCCAGCCTGTCATTGCCGGCATCGCCGTAGAGCTTGTCGTTGCCAGCGTAGCCGAAGAGGAAATCGTCGTCATTGCCGCCGCGCAGCGTATCGGTGCCGGCACCGCCGTTGAGCGTGTCCTTGCCGTCGCCACCGTAGAGCGTGTCATTGCCGGCGCCGCCATACAGCTTTTCGTTTCCAGCGTCGCCATAGAGCTTTTCATTGACTGCATCGCCTTAAAGCGTATCGTTGCCGTTGCCGCCGTGCAGCGCGTCATTGCCGCCATTGCCGAAGAACTTGTCGTTGCCGTTGCCGCCCTTCAGCGTGTCGTCCTTGCCATAACCGGCGAAGACATCCGAACCCGTGCTGCCGTTGAAGACGATCGAATTGGCGCTCAGGATCTTGACGAGGCTGGTTGTCGCACCGGCAGTCGTGGACTTGCCGCCCATGATATCGCTGAGGATCTGGCCGCCGAGCGTCGTGTCGGTCACGCCGAGACCCGTAATCTTCACATCGGAGACCATCTTGAAGGTGCTGGTCGCGCTATCGAGCGCAATCGAGTTGCCGAACTCGACCGTGTTCAGCGAGCCGGTGACCTTGTGCGTCGACATGTTGTAGTTCCACGCCGTCTTGCCCGACGTCAGAACCACACCATATTTGCTGGCATCGTTCGAATAGTACTGCGTGCCGCTCATCGCCATCGGATCGGTGCTGTTGAAGCCGCCGTAACCCGCGCGCGTGAAGGTCTTGTTGTAGTTTGCGAGATAGGCGGAAAAATCGATGCCCTTGCCGTCCTTGTTCGCGTCATTCGCGGTGATCGTGATAGCCATAGTCCCCAGTCCTTCCCTGCGGGCGCCATGCCCGCTATAAACTTGAATACGAAACTCAGCTATTAAATCTGAATTTTTTTGTCAAGTTTCTTTGCCGACTTTTTTCGGGAAGTTTTTCAGGCACCCAAGGCGTCAGGATTTCTGCCGGAAGCGCCTGAAGGAGAGATATTTGCTCCTTCGCTGAAACTTTGGAAATCCGTTTTGCTGTCTTCCGGGAGACGAGGCTGCGATAATCCGGCAACTTCTCGCAAAGGCTATGGAATAGAATGACTGCTCTCACCGGAAACGGGACCGCGCAGGCCCTCAATGACAAGCTCGCCAATCTCGACCTCGCAGAGCGTCTTTCGCTCGTGGCTGAATTGGGCGGGCGCGCCGTGTTCACCACCAGCCTCGGCATCGAGGATCAGGTGATCACGGCCGCCATCGGTACCAACCGCCTGGATGTCGACGTCGTGACGCTGGAGACCGGCCGTCTCTTCAAGGAGACCGTCGATCTGATCGACGAGACCGAGGGACAATACGGTATCAGCATTACCCGCTATGTGCCCGCACAGGACGATATCGACGCCTATGCCGCCCAGTATGGTCTCAACGGCTTTTACGAGAGCGTCGAAGCCCGCCACGCCTGTTGCGGCGTGCGCAAGCTGAAGCCGCTTGCGCGCGCACTCGAAGGGGCATCCTTCTGGATCACCGGTCTGCGCCGCGGCCAGTCCGGCAACCGCGCCGACACGCCGTTCGCGGAGTTTGACGCCGAGCGCAACCTGATCAAGATCAATCCGCTGGCGGATTGGGACATCGACCGCATCAAGGCCTATGTGGCCGACCATGCCGTGCCGATCAACCCGATGCATGCCCGCGGCTATCCCTCGATCGGCTGCGAGCCCTGTACGCGCGCCATCAAGCCGGGCGAACCCGAACGGGCCGGCCGCTGGTGGTGGGAAAACGACGAAAAGCGCGAATGCGGCCTGCACGTCGCCGAAGCCACAACCATCCCGGCCCCGAGCGCGGCCTGACCAGAACAAGCCCT
>CBFGOD010000261.1:0-6422 GCA_965650295.1 uncultured Shinella sp.
ACACGCTGCTCGGCAAGAACCCGCTGCTCTTCGACAGCTACCTGTCGAACGCCGTGGAAGTCGACGTCGACGCGCTCTGCGACGGCAAGGATGTCTTCGTCTCCGGCATCATGGAGCATATCGAGGAAGCCGGCATCCACTCGGGCGATAGTGCCTGCTCGCTGCCGGTCCACACGCTCTCCACCGAGATCGTCGACGAGTTGGAGCGCCAGACGAAGGCGCTGGCCAAGGCGCTCAACGTCGGCGGCCTGATGAACGTGCAATACGCCATCAAGGACGGCACGATCTACGTGCTCGAAGTGAACCCGCGCGCCTCGCGCACGGTGCCTTTCGTCGCCAAGACCATCGGCGCGCCGATCGCCAAGATCGCCGCCCGCGTCATGGCCGGCGAAGGCCTCGATGCAGCCATCGGCGCCTATGGCAAGAAGCCCGATCCACGCAACCTCAAGCACATCGCCGTCAAGGAAGCCGTGTTCCCCTTCGCCCGCTTCCCGGGCGTCGATACGCTGCTTGGCCCGGAAATGCGCTCGACCGGCGAAGTCATCGGCCTCGACACGGATTTCGCGCTGGCCTTCGCCAAGTCGCAGCTCGGCGCCGGCGTCGACCTGCCGCGCGAAGGCACCGTCTTCGTGTCGGTGCGGGATGGCGACAAGGATCGTGTGCTGACGGCCGTGCGCCTGCTCACCGAGATCGGCTTCAAGGTCATGGCGACCTCCGGCACCGCCCGCTTCCTCGCGGAAAACGGCATCGAGGCGATCAAGGTCAACAAGGTACAGGAGGGACGTCCGCATATCGAGGACGCCATCCGCAACCGCCAGGTACAACTCGTCATCAACACAACCGACGGCAACAAGGCGATCTCGGACTCGAAGTCGCTGCGCCGCGCCGCACTGATGCAGAAGGTGCCCTACTACACGACCATGGCCGGCGCGCTCGCCGCCGCCCAGGCGATCAAGGCGCTCAAGCAGGGTCAGCTCGAAGTGCGCCCGTTGCAGTCGTACTTCTGAGCCACGGATTTTCCGATCTGTTGAGAGCCGGGCGGTCCCACCGCCCGGCTTTTTTTATACCCACCATCCGTGGAACAGACGGGGTCGATTTCGAATAGGCAAGCAGGCGTTGCCGTCAGAGCCTTGTGTAAGAACGCGATTTCAGCGACGGTGGAAAGACGGGGATCCGGGGTATCCGATGATTGGGATGGCATGGCGATTGCTGCGCTTTGCGGTCATGGCTTTGGTCATGGCCGGGCTTGGCGCGTCCATTGCCGCGGCCAGCGAGCGCGTCGCCCTCGTCATCGGAAATTCAAGCTACGACCACGCCTCCGTCCTGCCCAATCCCGGCACGGATGCCAAGGCGATCGCGGCGGCGCTCGAACGGCTCGGTTTCGACGTGAGCCTGCGCACCAACCTGTCGAAAGCAACCTTCGAGCGGGAGCTTGCCGATTTCAGCGAACGCGCTGCCGACACACAGCTCGCCCTCGTCTACTATGCCGGCCATGGCATGGAATTGCAGGGCCGCAACTATCTGATCCCAACCGATGCACGCCTCAAATCCGATCTTCGCGTGAAATTCGAGACGATTTCGCTGGAAGACGTCCTGTCCGCCGTCGAAAGCGCGAAGGGCGTGAAGCTCGTTCTGCTCGACGCCTGCCGCGACAATCCGTTCCTTCAAACAATGTCGAGCCCGAACAAGACCCGCTCGATAAGTCGCGGCCTCGCCAAGGTCGAAACCTTTCCGGGCGTTCTGGTCAGCTACGCCGCTGCCGCAGGCACGGTCGCTGAAGACGGCCAGGGGCAGCACAGCCCCTATGCGGCCGCCCTGCTAGACCATCTGGAAACGCCCGGCCTGGAGCTCAGCCTGCTCTTCCGCAAGGTTGCCGACGACGTGCAGCAAAGGACCGACGGGCGGCAGACACCTTTCGAATATGGTCGTCTTCCCGGCACCAGCATCTATCTCAAGGCGCCGCAGGAAATCGTGGTGCCGGAGAAGAAGGAACCGGAGATCGATGCCTGCCGCGATGCGGCCGCCCATTGGGCTGCCATTGCCGACAAGGGCGATGAGGACCTTTTCAACGACCACCTGACCCGCTTCGGCACCTGCGCCTTCTCTACGCTCGCCAAGCTCGCCCTTGCCGATCTTCGCGCGGAAAAGGCGCAGCAGGCAGCCGATGCGAAGACCAAGGCTGAGGCCGATGCCAGGGCGGAAGCCGACGCCAAGGCTGCTGCCGCCGCAAAGGCTGAGGCGGATGCACAGGCCGCCGCCGCAGCGAAGGCAGAAGCCGATGCAAGGGCCGAGGCCGCCGCGAAAGCGGAGGCGGATGCCAAGTTGCAAGCCGCAGCCAAGGCCGAGGCCGACGCAAAAGCCGCCGCTGCCGCAAAGGCCGAAGCAGAGGCCAGGGCACAGGCAATTGCAAAAGCGGAAGCGGACGCTCTGGCCGAGGCCGCAGCCAAGGCGGAAGCGGATGCGAAAGCGGCGGCTGCCAAAGCGGAAGCCGACGCGCAGGCCGCTATCGCCAAGGCCGAGGCAGAGGCGAAGGCCGCCGTCGAGGCGGAGGCCGAACGGCTGAAAAAGCAGGCCGAGATCGAAGTCGCCGCCCTTCCCGTGGAAACCGAGAAGAAGCCGCCCCTTCTGCTCGACGAAAAGCGCGACGACGCGCTGCAGGTCACGACCCAGCCCGCCCCGACATCCGAAGAGCTGGCGCTCGCCCAGCAGAAGGAACTCGACCGCCTCGGCTGCGAGCCCGGAACGCCGGATGGCAAATGGGGCCGGCGGACGCGCACGGCGATGGAAATCTTCAACCGCGAAACCAAGCTCTCCTTCGAAACCACGGCCGCGACCATGGCGGCGCTCGACGCCATGAAGACGCGCAACGGGCGCGTCTGCCCGCTCGTCTGCTCGCCTCTCGAGGACAAGGTCGGCGAGCAGTGCGTGGCGAAGACATGCCCCGAAGGCCAGGACCTCAGCAGCAGCGGCATCTGCTTCACGCCGAAGAAGGCCGAACCGACGAAGATCGTGCGCGAGAAGAAGGAGAAGCCGGCCAAGGCGCGCACGGCTACGCGCGAAAAACCCGTCAAGGAGCGCCCGGTCGCCCGCACCCCGAAGACGAAACAGCGCGTCGTCGCCGAAAAACAGCCGACCGTCGTGGAAAAAAAGCAGGTTCAGCGGAAGACAGTCCCGGCAACGGGCAACTGCGTCGTCATCACCTTCTGCGATCACTGACGCGAATGGACAGTCTCACACCCTCGTCGGACCCGGCTTAATAGCCGCCGATGATCGGCAGCACCTCGCCCGTTATGTAGCTGGAGCACTGCGGCGAGGCGAGGAAGACATAAGCTGGCGCCAGTTCCTCCGGCTGGGCCGGCCTCTTCATCGGCGTGTTGGCACCGAATTTAGCGACATCCTCGGCCTGCTTGTCGGACGGGTTGAGCGGCGTCCAGACCGGCCCCGGCGCCACCGCATTGACGCGGATGCCGCGCGGCACGAGCTGGCCGGCAAGCGACCGCGTGAAGGCGTGGATGCCGCCCTTCGTCATCGAATAGTCGAGCAGGTCCTTCGAACCTTCGAGACCCGTGACCGAGCCGGTATTGATGATAGCCGATCCCGGTTCCATATGCGCAACGGCGGCCTGCGCCATGAAGAAATAACCGTAGAGATTGGTCTTGAGCGTCTCGTCAAAATGCTCTTCGGAGAGGTCGAGAATATCCTTCGTGTGCACCTGGAAGGCGGCATTGTTGACGAGGATGTCGAGCCCGCCTAGATCCTTGACCACGCATTTCACCGTATGGGCGCAGAAGGCCTTGTCCTTGACGTCGCCGGCAAAAGCGATGCAGCGCTGGCCCTCGGCTTCGACGGCCGCGATCGTCTCTTTCGCATCCGTACCTTCGGCAAGATAGGCGATCGCGATATCGGCGCCCTCGCGCGCAAAAAGCACGGCAACGGCGCGCCCGATGCCGGAATCGCCGCCGGTGATCAGCGCCACTTTGCCCTTCAGCTTCTCCGAACCTTTGTAAAAGGGTGCATCATACATCGGCGGCGGATCGATCTTGGCCTCGATACCCGGCTTGGCCTGATGCTGTTTGGGAAAGGGCGGCACGGGATAGAGCCGCGCGCCGGCCTGCATGGCCTTCGGCTTTTTGCTGCCACCCTTTTCGTCGGCTTGCGCCACCTCGTCCTGGATATCCCGCTGCTTGGCGGCCGTGCGGGCGGATTGGCTGCGGCTCATGAAAGCCTCCTAAAGTTCGGTGGGTCGGATATTGTCAACACGAACGGTGCCGGCAACCACTTCGCGCGGGCCGTCGAGCGGATAGGTTCCAGCCGCCTCGTCGACGACGGTGTAAAGTTTCTCGCTGCGGAAGGCGCTCGACGAGGTCGTGGAATTGCCGTCACCGGGCAATGCGTCGATCTCCATGAAATCCAGTTCCGCTTCCGCCGCAACGACGCGCGCATCGCCGCTGGAGCGCGCCCGTACCACGACCTCACCCTGGTTGGGCGCAAGATCCCAGTTGGTATCGGTTGCGGCGGCGATCGGGATGAGGCGATATAGCTTCAGCTGCTCGGGATCCGAATAATTGACGACAGGGGCCGGCGTATCCTGCCGCGGCGCGTTCTCATCGAAGCCGACGGACCAGTCACGGGCAGACGTTTCCATGCCCGGTGGCGTGCGGTGAATGGTGGCATCGTCGCTGCCGGTAATGACGCGCGGCTTGGCGCTGACGATACCGTCATTGCTGCGCCCGGCCTGGGATACGGCAAATTGCGGCACGGCATCCGCCTCGATGATCTCCTTGCGCCCCGTCTGGGCGGAGACGACACTTTCGGCGCCCGGCACCGTGCGGGGCTCGACGGGCACCACCTGTTCATCCTTCTCCTCATAGCCCACCTCGCGGCGCCCGGCGTCATGCAGCGCCTGGTCGCCGGATACCTCGCCGGCAAACTGTTTGAAGTAGCCGGAAATCTTGTTCATCACGCCCATGATCTGTTCCTCACGGTTTGGTTTCGAGGCGGGCCATTGCCGCTTTCAGGATGCCGCGCAGCTCATCGTCGGCGATCTGCTGGGCGGCGAAGGCGGCGTCGGGCTCGATGCCCGGGTCCTCCTCGTGGTCGTTGACGGTTTCATTGTCCCGCGCCATGGCGATGAGCGCGGCGCGCGCTTCGGGAATGGTCGCGACAATGGACAGCAGCTCCACCAGCAGGCGCCGGTGAGCGTTGACCCTGCCCTCGATATGGATGGAATTGCCGATCGTCATGCTGTGCGCCTCCCGGGATGTTTTGCTAACGGCAGCACCAGGGGATTGTTCCAGCACCTGTGGGCACCCCGACGCCGTGCGGCAAAAAAACTGGCTTTTGGCGCCCGTAATCTGCTATAAGGATCGTTCAAACGCTTTCGACGGTTCCGGGGATTCTTCTCCGGAGACCGTTTTCTTTTGCGTTCACGCAGGCGAAAGCTTGCGCGGCGCGGTCTGAAGGACGGGATAAAATGGTTGAAAAGGTACCGATGACTCACGGCGGTTTCGTCAAGCTGCAGGAAGAACTGCGCTGGCGTCAGCAGGAAGAGCGTCCGCGAATCATCGAGGCGATCGCCGAAGCGCGCGCCCATGGCGACCTTTCGGAAAATGCCGAGTACCATGCCGCCAAGGAAGCCCAGAGCCACAATGAAGGCCGCATCACGGAGCTGGAAGACTACGTCGCGCGCGCCGAGGTCATCGACCTCTCGAAGATGTCCGGCTCGAAGATCAAGTTCGGCGCAAAGGTGAAGCTCGTCGACGAGGACACCGAGGAAGAGAAGGTCTACCAGATCGTCGGCGACCAGGAAGCCGACGTGAAGCAGGGCCGCATCTCCATCTCCTCACCCATCGCCCGCGCCCTCATCGGCAAGGAAGTCGGCGATTCGAACGAAGTGAACGCGCCCGGCGGTTCCAAGGCCTACGAGATCCTCGACGTTACCTGGGGCTGATCGTCGGTTCCATGCCGCACAGACCGGATATCCGCGACGTCGAGGTCATCGCGCCCAACTTCAAGCGCCGCCTGTCCGGCGTGACCTCGACGATTATCCAGCTTGTTCCCGTACAGAACAGCCTCGGCCAGGCGGTCGCCACCCTCGGCCCCGGTCTGCCGGACACGTTGCCAAAACTGCGCTGGCGCGACCTGTTCTCCCTTTGGACGCCACCCCGGAGTAAAAAGGCGCGCATCTGGCATGCGAGGCGCAACCTCGAAATGCTGCCGGGCATCATCCTGCGCGATCTCCTGCGCATGAAGCTGAAGCTGGTTTTCACCTCCGCATCGCAGCGTCGCCATACCGTTTGGACGAAGTTCCTGATTTCGCGAATGGATGCTGTCGTCGCGACGAGTGCGAAGACGGCATCCTATCTCGAGGTCCCCAGCACCGTGGTCATGCACGGTATCGATCCCGAACGCTTTTCACCTCC
>CBFGOD010000262.1:0-6402 GCA_965650295.1 uncultured Shinella sp.
GGCTGCCGACGCCGCCGCCGTTGCCGCCAAAGTTGCCGCCTTGGCGCTGGACGGGGCGGAAGAACGTGTTCAGCCGGTCGCGCATGTCCTGCTGGTAATGACGGCGCACATCCTCGTCGCCGATGGCCGCCGTGATCTGGCGCAGGCGCGCTTCCAGGGCCGCGCGGCTTTCCGGCGTCTCGAAATTCGCGCCCTGCACCTCGCGGCTCCAAATCATTTCCGCCAGCGGGCGGGCGCTCGCCATTACCTTGTCGAAGGGCGCCCGGCCCTCATGGCGCACGAGATCGTCCGGATCCTTGCCGTCGGGCAGAAGCGCAAAGCGCACGGTACGCTCCGGCTTGATGAAGGGCAGCGCGAGATCGGCCGCACGGTTAGCCGCGCGAATACCGGCGCCATCGCCGTCGAAGCACAGCACCGGCTCCGGCGTCATCTTCCAGAGCAAGTCCAGCTGGTTTTCGGTCAGCGCCGTGCCGAGCGGCGCCACGGCATTTTCGATGCCGGCCTGATAGAGCGCGATCACATCCATATAGCCTTCGACGGCAATGATCGTCCCGGCGGTTTTTTCGTCTTGCGCGGCGTTGCCGGCGCGGCTCGCCCCCTGCGCGCTCTTGCGGGCGCGGGCGTGATTGTAGAGCACATTGCCCTTGTGGAAGAGTTCCGTCTCGTTGGAATTCAGATATTTGGCCGGCGCATCCGGCGACATGGCGCGGCCGCCGAAGGCGATCACCTTGTCGCGGACCGAGAGGATCGGGAACATGATGCGGTCGCGGAAACGGTCATAGGACACCGGGATTTCCGGTCCGTGCACGACAAGACCGCAGGCCTCGATCGCCTCCTTCGGAACGCCCTTGCCGGCCAGATGCTCCTTCAGCGCGTTGCGGCTGTCGGTCGCGAAACCGAGGCGGAAGGTCTCGATGGTGCGTCCGGTCAGGCCGCGGTCGCGCAGATAAGCGCGCGCCTTGGCGCCGGCCGGCGTCTGGAGCTGATCCTCGAAGAAACGGGTCGCCATTTCCATGACCTCGACGAGGCCCATGCGCTCCGTCTCGCGCTGCTCGGCCTGCACATCCGGCTGGGGCATGGCGACGCCAGCCATGTCGGCGATCTGCTGCACGGCCTCGGGGAAGGACAGGCCTTCGAGATCGGTGAGGAAGCGGAAATGATCGCCGGAAACGCCGCAGCCGAAACAATGGTAGCGACCCTTGCGGTTCTCGCAATGGAAGCTCGGCGACTTTTCTCCGTGGAACGGGCAGCAGGCCCAGTAGTCGCCGCGCGAGACATTGGTTTTCTTGCGGTCGAAGGTCACGCGCCGGCCGATCACGTCCGAAATGGGGACGCGGTCACGAATCTCGTCTAGGAAGGCGTTGGAAAAGCGCATGGATACCTCGGTTGAGGTTCATATAACCATCCCCGGAGCCTGCCGCCAGCGATAGTCGCCCACCCACAGCAATTCACAGGCCAGCAGTCAAACCCAGTCTCTCAAAATCCCTAGCCTCAAAATCCCCAACCTCAAAATCCCCAGCCTCAAAATCCCATGTCCGGCGCATAGAAGCAACGCAGCGTGTCCTCCGTCGGATAGAGGCAGAGATGGTACTCGCCATCCTGCGAGCGACGGGCCGTCGATTGCGGCAGGCGGAAGATGTGGCGGCGGGTGGCAAGCCGGTGATCGCCGGGCGCGAGCGTCACCTGATAACCGCCATCGATGATACGCACGGTGTCGGACGAGATCATCTGGCAGTCGCCATTGTGGCTGTTGCCGTTGCAGCAAAACTGCTCGTATTGCCAGCCGCTCGCCGCGTCATGCGCCAGCGACGGCGCGGCAAAAACAAAGCTCGCAAAAGAAAGAAGGAACGCACCACGCATCGGCTTGGCCTCCGTTTCAGGATGACCGCCGGGTGCTCCAACACGATACGACAGTCCGGCGGCACGTCATGCACTGCGCCGGGGCGAGCCGATGAACGATCATCGTCAGGCTCCTGTTCTTTCCCGCATAACGGCGCGCCACCTTTTTGGTTCCAGCAAACCTGTGCGGAACGCTTACGGAAAACAAAAAGGGCGGCCTGAAGCCGCCCTTTCCGCTCGCGATATCGATTGCCCGTTACTTCAGCAGATCCTTCACCACGCCCGAGGCTTTGGCGAAATCCATCTGGCCGGGGAAGCGCTCCTTGAGCACGGCCATGACCTTGCCCATGTCGCGCAGGCCCTGCGCGCCGATCTCGCCGATGACGCCGGAAATCAGCTCGCGCACCTTCTCGTCGGAAAGCTGCTCGGGCAGGAAGCCCTTGATCACGGCAATTTCCTGCTGTTCCTGGGCGGCGAGCTCCGGGCGGCCGTTATCGGCAAAGATTTTCGACGACTCCTCGCGCTGCTTGATCATCTTGGCGAGGATCTGCAGCACTTCGTCGTCCTCGACCGGGCCTTTGCCCACGCCGCGGTTGGCAATGTCGCGGTCCTTCAGCGTCGCCTGGATCAGGCGCAGCGTGGAAACACGGCAGGCGTCCTTTGCCTTGAGGGCTTCCTTCAGGTCGTTTGCGAAGATTTCGCGCATTCTTTTCTCCATGAAAGGCGGTCGGCGCCGGATGCGCGACCAAGCCTTGTCGTCGTTTCCTTGTGCATGCTCATAGACCGGCAAAGGTCGTATCCGCAAACGGATTGCGCAAGCGCTTGATTCCAAACACTTTATAATTCAACGCAATCCACAGGCGGCGGTTGACCCGGTCATCCGCTTTGTCTATTTTCCGGCACCTGCACGAAATTTGGCAATCAGGGCGAACCAACGCGGGTTTCCGCGCGCCTTTGCCTGCGACCTCAAATGGTGCCTGGTCCCCCGGCTTTCAAGCCGGTGGCGCTCGGTGCCGGAAACGGGATGAACATGACCTCGACCCCCGCATGGACCACTGAAAAGCCGACCGCCCTGCTCGTCCTCGCCGACGGCACGGTCATCGAAGGCAAGGGCATCGGCGCCACCGGCAAGGTGACCGCGGAAGTCTGCTTCAACACGGCGCTGACGGGCTACCAGGAAATCCTGACCGACCCCTCCTATCTCGGCCAGATCGTCACCTTCACCTTCCCGCATATCGGCAATATCGGCGCCAATGACGAGGACATCGAAGACCTGACGCCCGCCGCCCGCCACGGCGCGGTCGGCACGATCTTCAAGGCCGATATCACCGATCCCTCGAATTACCGTTCGGCAAAACACCTCGACGCCTGGCTGAAAGCCCGCGGCATCATCGGCCTTTCGGGCATCGACACGCGCGCGCTGACCGCCTGGATCCGCGAGAACGGCGCACCGAACGCCGTCATCGCCCATGATCCGAACGGCGTCTTCGACATCGAGACGCTGAAGGCCGAAGCGAAGGCCTGGAGCGGTCTCGTCGGCCTGGATCTCGCCAAGGTCGCCTCCTCCGGCCAGTCCTCGCGCTGGAGCGAAAAGCCCTGGGTCTGGAACGAGGGCGCCGAAGACCTCGCGGACGCCGACGTGAAGTATCACATCGTCGCGCTCGACTACGGCGTGAAGCGCAACATCCTGCGCCTCTTCACCGGCCTCGGCTGCAAGGTCACCGTCATGCCGGCAACTTCGAGCGCCGAGGACGTGCTGGCACAGAAGCCGGACGGCATCTTCCTCTCGAACGGCCCGGGCGACCCGGCCGCAACCGGCGAATATGCCGTCCCGGTCATCAAGACGCTGATCGAAAGCGGCCTGCCGATCTTCGGCATCTGCCTCGGCCACCAGATGCTCGGCCTTGCCGTCGGCGCCACCACCGAGAAGATGCATCAGGGCCACCATGGGGCAAACCACCCGGTGAAGGACCACACGACCGGCAAGGTGGAAATCGTCTCGATGAACCACGGCTTCGCCGTCGCCTCGACGTCGCTGCCGGAAGGCGTTGAAGAAACCCATGTCTCGCTGTTCGACGGCACGAATTGCGGCCTGCGCCTCGTCGGCAAGCCGGTCTTCTCCGTGCAGCACCACCCGGAAGCCTCCCCCGGCCCGCAGGACAGCCACTACCTCTTCCGCCGCTTCATCAATCTGGTGCGCGAAAAGAAGGGCGAGGAAGCGCTGCCGGAACGGGCTTAAGCGATCCCAATCCAGAGAAATTCGAAAGGCACCGCCCCGTGCGGGGCCTTTTCATTTGTGCGCCAAAGATATAGCGAAGATACAATCAGAGAATGAAAAGGCCGCCCCCGAATGAATATTGCCCGCTATACGCTTCTCGCCTTGATGGTTGCAAGTGGGGCGAAACCTGCATTTACAGAAGCACAGCTGAGATCCGCACAGCCGGAGATCGTTTGCCACAACGAAATTGTTTTTCTCGATATCTGGCAAGCGTTGAACACCATCTCTCACATTGAATACAGCGGCGCCAAAGCGCGCATCATCGTTGATGGCAAGGCTTGGCGCAAAAGCACGGCAGAGCTGCGGAAGGAAATTGCACTTGCCGCTTATTGCAGAATCCGTGTGGAATACGGTGGCGGAACGGTCGATGTCATGCCGGGCGCCACCAGCCCGAGCCGTGGAACTGTGACTGACGGCGATTGGCATGACTCGCTGACGGATTGAACGCCTTACTCAACGTAGCGGTTCGGAGGCCGCGCCTATTCGCCGCCGGCCACCAGGCCGCCGATCAGCCGCCCTGGCGCACCAGCCGATAAAAGCGCCAGTTCAGCAGGATCGCCGGCGAGGCCTCCAACGAAGCCGAACCAGATGCCGACGCCGCCGAAGCCGGCGGGGAAGGCGAAGAACCAGGCGCAGAAGAAACCGATCGGCCAGTAAGAGATCAGCGCCATGACCATGGGAATGCGCGTGTCCTTCAGGCCGCGCAGCAGGCCTGCGGCAATGGCCTGGAGGCCGTCGACCAGCTGGAAGATGCCGGCGATGACGACGAAGGGGCCGGCAATGGCGAGAACCGCGGCCGAATCCTTGCCAGCCTCATCGAGGAAGATTGCCGCGAGCGTCGTGGGAATCGTTGCGAAAAGCAAACCACCGCCGACCGCGATGACGGCTGCAACGGCAAGCACGGCCAAAGAGGCGCGCACGACGGCGAGGTGATCGCTGCGGCCATGGGCAATGCCGACGCGCACCGTACCGGCCTGCGCCAGGCCAAGCGGGATCATGAAGGCGATGGAGGCAAGCTGAAGCGCGATGCCGTGCGCGGCCAGCTCCAGGGTGCCGATATTGCCCATAAGCAAGGAGGCGCCGGTGAACAGGCTGACCTCTGCAAGCATGGTGAAGCCGATCGGCAGACCGAGATAGAGGACTTCGCGGAAAGCCGGCCAGTCCGGCCGCCAGAAGCGCACGAAGAGTTCATAGCGGCGCATTTCCGGCCGCCACTGGATATAGGCGGTGAGCAGCAGGAAGCTCAGGATGTTGACGGCGAGCGACACGATGGCCGCGCCATGGATGCCCAGGGCCGGAAAGCCGAAGCGGCCGAGCACCAGTGCATAGGCGAAGAAGGCATTGATCGACAGGATTACGATCGTGACATAGAGCACGATGCCGGCGCGGCCATGCGCGCTGACGAGACCGCGCAGCGTCATGAACAGCAGTGCCGACGCCATGCCCCATTGCACGATCTTCAGGTAGCCGCCGGCCAGGGCCGCCACATCCGGCTTCTGGCCGGCATAGAGCAGGATGCTTTCGGCATTGTAGAAGATCGGCACCATCAATGCCGAATAGATCAGTACCACCCACATGCCCATGCGCACGGAGCGGCGCACGGAGACAGTGTCGCCGCGGCCATAGGCCTGCGCGACCATGGGCATGACGGCATTGGCAAAGCCGGAACCGAGGATGAAAAGGGTGAAGAAGAACTGGCTGGACAGCACGAGGGCCGCAAGATGGGCCGCGCCGAGACGGCCGACGATGACCACATCCGTCGTGTGAATGCCGAGCTGGGCCAGCTGAGCGCCGATCAACGGCACGCCCAAGGCGAAGGTCGCCCGGAAATGGGAGCGCCAGCTGTTATCCGCGCGATGCGTTGCCATGTGCATAATAGTTCTCACTTTCGCATCGCTTCCGATCACAAGTTCCGGTCGCGATCAATCGACTAGAATTGATGTTTTCATCAAAAATGCGCGACTGCGGCCAAAACGGCCGCCTTTTCTCGAAAATTTCGTCGAAATGTCACGACTGAAAGCGCTTCAAGCGCTTTCAACTGGCATTTTCCCCATTGGACCGGCTCCAGCACCGCTGAGCTTGGTGACGAAGATCAGGAGACCGACAAAGAGGATCACGGCTGCAACCGCATAGGGCGCACCGGCGAAAACGACGGGGGCCTGCGGTCCGGTGAAATGGCTGAACACCTGGGTGAAGATCAGCGGTCCGATGATGGTGGTGATGCTGGAAACGCTGGTCAGCGCGCCCTGCAACTCGCCCTGCGCCGAAGGCGGCACGCGGGCCGA
>CBFGOD010000263.1:0-6401 GCA_965650295.1 uncultured Shinella sp.
ACCACGCCCGGACGGCGCACGGGCGCGGCGTCAATCACCGCGCCGGAGGCAAGGCTCATCATGCGCGGCTTGAAGAACCGGTCGATCTTGCGCAGGAAGGTCACGCCGCGCTCCAGAACCGGCCGGAGCTTGCCGCTCTCCAGCCGACGGTCGGCAACCTTTGCCGGCAGCCAGGGCAGACGATTGAGCGTGATCGCAGCACTGATCAGCACGATGCCGGCACCGAACACCGTGGAGACGCCGGGAATGGACACCGGAAACAGGAAGGGCAAGGACAGGAAGGCGCAGAGAAGCAGGAGGCCGCTTTCACCCATCATCGCCAAAAGGTCGCGCAGTGTGATGTGCTCGCCCTTGATCGCGTGAATGATGTCCTCGAGCAGTTCGCTCGTCTTGCGGTCGGTATCCTTGAAGCCGATGCCGGTCGTCATTGCCTCTCCTTTTCTGTCTCGCCGGATATGGGTGGCGATTGCGGTTTTCCTGTGGGGTGAGGCGCGAAAGCGCCGGATCCTTCATCGCGCGGACGCGGGAACAAACCGCATCGCACTTTGGGCGGACTTGCTCTATGACCATGCCGCGCCGCAGACAATAGGATGATTTTCTTGACGAAACGTATGCCGGCCCGGGCGGGCCTCTCCACCCATGCCACGGGCCGCGAGAAGCTCAAGGGCCATCTCGCCATGCTGCTCTTCGCGGTGCTGATCGCCGGCTCGTTCTCCTTCGGTGGGCTGGCGGCGCGTTACATGGAGGCCGAGCCGCTGACGCTCTGGCGCTATATCATGACCATCGTCGTCATGGCCGCCCTTGCTTTCGGCGCCTTTCGGGTGCCGGCCGTCTGGCCGAAGGAAATCTGGCGCTTCCTCCTGCTCGGCGGGCTCATCGCCATCTACATGCTCACCATGTTTACCGCGCTGGAATATACCAGCCCCATCGCGACAGGCGCCGTCTTTACCCTGATGCCGCTCTTGAGCGCCGGCTTTGCGCTTCCCGTGCTGGGCCAGAAGACGCGTCCCGGCGTGCTGGCCGGCCTCGTCATCGCGGCAGCCGGCGCCGTCTGGGTAATCTTTCGCGGCAATATCGCCGATATCCTCGCCTTCGACGTCGGCACCGGCGAGATGATCTTCTTTGCCGGCGTCGTCTGCCACGCGCTCTATGTGCCGCTGATCCGCCGCTTCGACCGCGGCGAGCCCGCCGTCGCCTTCGGCTTCTGGGTCACGGCCGGCGCCGCGATCTGGCTGATCGCGCCCGGCATCCGCGGCCTCGTCGCGACGGATTTCTCCGCCCTGCCGGTGACCGTCTACGCCGCCGTCACCTATCTCGCCGTCGTCACGACGGCCGGCACGTTCCTCCTCCTGCAATATGCCTCGATGCGCCTGCCGGCCTCGAAGGTTCTCGGCTACGGCTATCTCACGCCGAGCTTCATCATTCTGCTCGAAGGCATTCTGGGCCATGGCTGGGCCAGCCTTCCGGTGCTCGCCGGCGCGCTGATCACGGCTTGCGGCCTCGCGCTGATGGCCTTCCTGCCGGACTGACTTTTCTCGGAACGATCCGCCGCCTCATGCGTTGCGGCCCCGTTGGGGCGCACCATGAGTATCGACGGAGCGCATATTTTGAAGCGATTTGACATCATCGATGGCATGCGAGGCTATTTTCTGGTCTTCATGCTCATCAATCACCTGATCTTTGTCGGCGGCTACTGGATGATGGAGGTCAATCATCGCCAGTTTGCCTTTGTCGAGGACGCACAGGGCTTCGTCTTCCTCTCCGGCCTGCTGATCGGCATGGTCTATGCCCGCAAGATGCTGAAGTCAGGCTACGACACCGGCCGCCAGCTTTTGCACAACCGCGCCTTCGAACTCTATCGTTATGCCATGGGCACGGTCATGGCCGTGCTCGTCGTGCAGCTCTTCCTGCCGGATGCCTACCGGCTTTGGTACAACTGGCTCGGCACGACGAATTTCGACGAACCGGTCCGGCTGGCGGCCATCGCCACCTTCCTGTTCCAGCCGACCTTCATGGATATCCTGCCGCAATATATCGTCTACATGCTTTTCGCGCCGCCACTCGTCTGGCTGTGCCTGCGGGGCAAGTGGGCGCAGGTTCTGGCCGGATCGCTGCTCGTCTGGATGGCCGCCCAGCTCGGGCTCCAGCGTTTCGTCACCGATCCGCTCAATACGCTCGTGATGGGCGTCGACAATCAGGGCATCCGCGCAAGCTTCAACATGCTGGGCTGGCAGATCGTCTTCTTCTCGGCGATGGTGATCGGCGTTCTCACCGCGCAAAACAGGATCGACTGGAACCGCATCTTCTCGCCGGAAAAGACGCTGCTGCCGAAGGCCGCCCTTGCCATCTGCCTATTCTTCCTGCCGCTGCGCATCGTCACCGCCTGGGATCTCTTGCCGCAATCGGTGCTCGACAAGTTCGCGACGATGGAAATTCGCGCGGATTTCGGCCCGGTCTATCTCCTGAATTTCGCCGCCGTCGCGATCGGCCTTGCCTGGGTGCTGATTGCCGGTCCGAAGCATCACAATGTCTGGATCCGTAGCTTCGCGCGCGGTGTCACGGCCGTCTTCATGCTGCGCTTCCTGCGCCTGCTCGGCCGCCATTCTCTGCAGGTCTATGTCTGGCACGTCGCCATCGTCTACGCGATCTACTATGTCGATGGCCGCACGCCGGAACTCTCGCAGCTCACCAAGACGACGATCGCCGTGGTCTGCATCGGCCTCTTGTCCCTGCCCGCCCTCTGGCGCGAGCGCGAGCAGATCGCGGCCAGCCTTTTCGGCCAGCCGAAGACGGAACCGGTCAAGTCGAAATCTGGGCCGGCTCCTCGCTGACATGCAGCCCGCCGATGAAGAGCTGTTCGAGGAAGCGCGCCGCATCCTCGAACCGGCCTTCGCCGGACTGATCCTGCCCCAGCACGGCGCGCACCTGCACGTCGAAGTCGGCATAGTGCTGGGTCGTTGACCAGATCGAGAAGATCAGGTGATAGGGATCGCATTTGGCGATCTTGCCCGCCTTGGCCCAGCTCCGGATCACCTCGGCCTTTTCATCGACGAGGGATTTCAGCGGGCCTTTCAGCTCGTCTTCGATATTGGGCGCGCCCTGCAGAATTTCATTGGCGAAAAGTCGGCTTTCGCGGGGGAAATCGCGCGCCATCTCGAGCTTGCGCCTGATATAGCTGCGGATTTCCGAAACGGGATTGCCCTCGGCATCGAACTCGCGCAGCGGATCGAGCCAGGTGTCGAGCACGCGGGTGATCAGCGCCCGGTGCATCGTCTCCTTGGTGCGGAAATAATAGAGCAGGTTCGGCTTCGACATGCCCGCCACTTCGGCGATCTGGTCCACGGTCGCCCCGCGGAACCCGTGCAGCGAAAAGACCTCCAGCGCCGCCTCAAGGATCTGCTCCTCCTTCGCCTCCTGGATGCGCGTGCGCCGCTGTGTTCTGGCCGCCCTTGGTAGTGCCATCTTGCCCCCTCGGCACTTTCCATCATTGCGAAAAGTGCCGCCAAATTCACCAGTTTAACCAGCCGCCATTTTCTTGGGCGAGACCTCAAGGTTTTTGGTTTTTCGGCTTGAGTGCCGCAACGGAAGCTGTAATGTTTACCAACCGGTCAAATTATCAGACAGTTATCAAGTAAAGGCAACTGCTGAGTCGGACAGGCGCAAAACAAACAAGCGCGTCGCCAGCCGGTGGGAACAGATTGAGGCTTTGAAAGCCCGAAGCGTGGGAGCATACGACATGGCCGCACCCGGCGAGAACATGCGTGTCAACGCGGACCGCCTGTGGGACACCCTCATGGACATGGCGAAGATCGGCCCCGGCATTGCCGGCGGCAACAATCGCCAGACGCTGACCGATTCCGACGCCGAAGGCCGCCGCCTCTTCCAGACCTGGTGCGAGGGCGCCGGCCTTTCGATGGGCGTCGATACCATGGGCAACATGTTCATGACGCGCGAGGGCTCGGACCCCGATGCTCTGCCCGTCTATGTCGGCTCGCATCTCGATACCCAGCCGACCGGCGGCAAATATGACGGCGTGCTCGGCGTGCTCGCCGGTCTCGAAGTCATCCGCTCGCTGAACGATCTCGGCATCAAAACGAAACATCCGATCGTCGTCACCAACTGGACGAACGAGGAAGGCGCGCGCTTCGCGCCGGCCATGCTCGCCTCCGGCGTCTTTGCCGGCGTGCATAGCCAGGATTATGCCTATGGTCGCAAGGATCCCGAGGGCAAGACCTTCAGCGACGAACTGAAGCGCATCGGCTGGATCGGCGACGAGACGGTGGGCGCGCGCAAGATGCACGCCTATTTTGAATATCACATCGAGCAGGGCCCGATCCTCGAAGCCGAGAAGAAGGACATCGGCGTCGTCACGCACTGTCAGGGCCTGTGGTGGCTGGAATTCACGCTGACCGGCCGCGAGGCGCATACCGGCTCGACGCCGATGAACCTGCGCGTCAATGCCGGCCTTGCGATGGCGCGCATCCTTGAAATGGTGCAGACGGTCGCCATGGAAAACCAGCCGGGCGCCGTGGGCGGTGTCGGCCAGGTGTTCTTCTCGCCCAATTCGCGCAACGTGCTGCCCGGCAAGGTCGTCTTCACCGTCGACATCCGCTCGCCCGACCAGGCGAAACTCGACGGCATGCGCGCCCGCATCGAAGCGGAAGCGCCGAAGATTTGCGACGCGCTCGGCGTGGGCTGTTCCGTCGAGGCCGTCGGCCATTTCGATCCCGTCACCTTCGACCCGACGCTCGTCTCGGCCGTGCGCAAGGCGGCGGAGGACCTCGGCTACAGCCACATGAACATCATCTCCGGCGCCGGCCACGACGCCTGCTGGGCCGCCAAGGTGGCACCTGCCACCATGATCATGTGCCCCTGCGTCGGCGGCCTCTCGCACAACGAAGCGGAGGACATTTCGAAGGAATGGGCCGCCGCGGGTGCGGATGTGCTGCTGCATGCGGTGATCGAGACGGCGGGGATTGCGGAGTGAGTATTCCGTCGGTCAAACAGACCTTAGAGGACCGTCAGCTACGTGAAGGAACGCCTCCCGAGCAAGGAACCACCACCGATAACAGGCTAAGTCCAACTGCACGTTGGCGAAGAACTAGACAATGGGATCGCATAGGAGACAACGAGGCCAAATTCTTGCCATGGATAAACTTGAATCCAGCTGGAAACCAGTTTCACCAAGGCTCCTTCAAGAAAGGTGGGACCGGATGGAACATGGTTGTACTTTCTTGGCGATGGGGGTTCGACGGTTGTATTTCTTACAACATTTTCCCTATGGAGGATCGCAATCCCGCAGCCCTAGATAATTGGATTAGTTCATCGACGAAAAAAATCATTCAAACAGCAAATTCTTTGATAGGCGACGATATAAATTCGTTCGACGCTGCAATCGTTGCCTGGGGCGCCAATAAACATGCACGACGTTTTGCGCCCGCACTTTTAGAAGTGGTGAATACTAAACGTCGAGAGACATCACCCACACTTGACCTTTGGTGCATAAAAAAGAACGACGACGGCAGCCCAAAACATCCAGCCCGAATAGCGCACAACCTGCTTCCAGAAAGATACATGCCTTCTGACACAGGAGAAACTCATGTCTAAAGTCATCAAAGGCGGAACCATTGTCACCGCCGACCTCACCTACAAGGCGGACGTCAAGATCGAGGGCGGCCGGATCGTCGAGATTGGCCCGAACCTCTCGGGCGACGAGGTGCTGGACGCGGCGGGCTGTTATGTCATGCCGGGTGGCATCGATCCGCATGTGCATCTCGAAATGCCCTTCATGGGCACTTATTCGGCCGACGATTTCGAAAGCGGCACGCGCGCCGGTCTTGCCGGCGGCACGACCATGGTGGTGGATTTTTGCCTGCCCGATCCCGGCCAGTCGCTGCTCGACGCGCTGAAGCGCTGGGACAACAAGTCGACCCGCGCCAATTGCGACTATTCCTTCCACATGTCCGTAACGTGGTGGGGCGAGCAGGTCTTCGACGAGATGAAGGCCGCGGTCGAAGAGAAGGGCATCAACACCTTCAAGCACTTCATGGCCTACAAGGGCGCGCTGATGGTGAACGACGACGAGATGTTCGCCTCGTTCCAGCGCTGCGCCGCACTCGGCGCTTTGCCGCTCGTCCATGCCGAAAACGGCGACGTGGTCGCCGCCATGCAGACCAAGCTGATGGACGAAGGCAACAACGGCCCCGAGGGACACGCCTATTCCCGCCCGCCGTCCGTCGAAGGCGAGGCGACGAACCGCGCCATCATCATCGCCGATATGGCCGGCAGCCCGCTTTACGTCGTGCACACCTCCTGCGAACAGGCGCATGAAGCCATCCGCCGCGCCCGCCAGAACGGCATGCGCGTCTATGGTGAGCCGCTGATCCAGCATCTGACGCTCG
>CBFGOD010000264.1:0-6390 GCA_965650295.1 uncultured Shinella sp.
CGGCCGACGCCGGCCATGGCGACCGATATCCGCCTTTCCGCGCGCCTGCACGAAAACGGCAAGGGTCAGCTGGAGATCGGCTTCATGCTCGACGGTGCGACGGCCCCGATCGTGGAATGTGCCGGCGTTTCCGTCGAAGCCATCCCGAACGGCGACCACAGTTTCAGCGCCAGCCTCACCATCCCCAATGTCGAGGCCTGGTGGCCGCGCACGCATGGCACGCCGGTCCTGCACGACATTTCCCTTGTGATGGATGGCGTGCGCCAAGAACTCGGCCGCACCGGCTTCCGCCGCATCGAGATCGACCGTGGTGCCGACGGCCGCGACTTCGCACTCATCGTCAACGGCGTGAAAATCTTCTGCCGCGGTGCGGTCTGGACCAATGCCGACATCGTCGACCTGCCGGGCACGCGCGAGCGCTACGAACCGTTGCTAAGGCTTGCCGCCGACGCCCATATGAACATGCTGCGCATCGGCGGCACCATGGCCTATGAGACGCCGGAATTTTTCGCGCTCTGCGACGAGCTCGGCATCCTCGTCTGGCAGGATTTCCAGTTCGCCAATTTCGATTATCCGGCAAACGATCCAGCCTTCGTTGCGACTGTGCAGACGGAAGTTTCGCAGTTCCTCGACGCCACCGCCGCCTCGCCGTCACTCGCCGTACTCTGCGGCGGCAGCGAGATCGATCAGCAGGCGGCGATGCTCGGCCTGCCGGAGACGGCCTGGGCCGGGCCGCTGACGCTCGACATCCTGCCGGCGCTCGTCGCCGCGCACCGCCCCGACGTGCCCTATGTCGAGAATTCGCCCAGCGGCGGGGCTATGCCCTTCGCACCGAATGCCGGCGTCACGCACTATTACGGCGTCGGCGCCTATTGCCGGCCGCTGGAGGATGCGCGCCGCGCCGAGGTGCGCTTCGCCGCCGAAAGCCTCGCCTTCGCCAATGTGCCGGAGCAGGAAACGCTCGACGCGCATCTGCCCGTGCCCGCCGTGCACGATCCGCGCTGGAAGGCCCGCGTGCCGCGCGACCGCGGCGCCTCCTGGGATTTCGAGGATGTGCGCGACCACTATCTCGGCCTGCTCTATGAAGAAGACCCGGCCCGCCTGCGCCGCGAGAACCCTTCGCGCTATCTCGATCTCTCCCGCGCTGCCGTCGCCGAGGTGATGGAAGCGACCTTCGCCGAATGGCGGCGCGAACACTCGACCTGCAACGGCGCGCTGGTCTGGACCTATCAGGACCTGCTGCCCGGCGCCGGCTGGGGCATCGTCGATGCGACCGGCCTGCCGAAATCCGCCTGGCATGCGCTCCGCCGCGCCTTCCGTCCCGTGCAGGTCACGCTGTCCGACGAGGGCACGAACGGCCTCGACGTGCATGTACTCAACGACAGCGCCCGCGAACGGCAACTGACGCTGGAACTCGCCTGCCTGCGCCACGGCCGGCAGACCGTCGTTTCCGGCAAGCGCGAGATGGCGCTCGCCCCGCACTCCTCCATGACACTGCCGGCGACCGATCTCTTCGGCGCCTTCTTCGACACGACCTACGCCTTCCGCTTCGGCCCGCCCGCCCATGACATCACGGTCGGCCGGCTGGTGGATGGTGAGGGGCGGACGGTGGCCGAGGCCTTCCATTTTCCGCGCGGCCGGGCGAAGGCGATGGCGCCGTCGCTGCTTTCGGCGGAGCTGCGGCAGGGTGCGGAGGGCTGGCTGCTCGATCTGTCGACGGACCGCTTCGTCCAGTCCGTCGCCATCGAGGCGGAGGGCTTTCTGGCCGGTGACAGCTGGTTCCATCTGGCGCCGGGCAGGGTCAAGCCGATCAGGCTCTCGCCGCGCGCCGACATCGACCCGGCGGCAAAGCCGCAGGGCACCATCCGCGGCATCGGCGCGGAAACCGTCATCTCCTTTTAAGATCAGCCGGCCTTCAGGGCCGCCTCGAGCAGCAGCGCGCGATAGGCCGCCTGCGCCTGCGGCGGGGACAGGTTGTGGTCGGCATCGGGGATCGTCTCGACCGCGACATTGCCGTGCTGCGAAAGACCCCGGCGGCCGAATTCGAGCTTCAGCCGTTCCAGCCCGACATCCCCTTCGCTGTAGATCAGCAGAGCGGGAACCTTGCGGGCTGCGAGATCGCGGAAATCGCCATGTGCCGCCAAGCTTAGTCGGCCGGCGCGGGTGAAGCGGCCGAAAAGACCGGGCGCCAGTGCGACAAGCCGGCGAAGGATCTGCAGGCCGACATTGGAAAGCGCCCGGCCGAGATTGATCTTTCCGGCGAAAAGCCGGCGGAAGGTCGCCGGATCGAACAGGCGCTGGCGATAGTCGTCGAGCGAACGCGGATTGATCTTGAGCGCCTCATCGACCGACATGTCGGGATCCCAGCGGAACGTATAGATATTGACCGGTACGACGGCGGCGATGCGGCGGTCATCGACGGCGGCGCGGAAGGCGAGATAGGCGCCGCTGCATCGCCCGGCGGCAACGATCGGCCCGAGCCCGCGTTTTTCGAGAAGATCGACGGCGGCATGCGCATCGGCCAGCTGGGCGTCACTGTATTGTACCTGTTCGGGTGCGGTGGGTGCCGGCGGGCTGTCACCGACATTCGCGGCATCGAAGCGCAGCGAGGCGATGCCATTTCTGGCAAGGTGCCGCGCCGTTTCCGTCACGCCGCGCGCCCAGCCGGCCTGCCGGTCATAGGCCGTGCCGAACAGCAGGACCGTGGCGCCGCGGCGCGCACCCTGCGGCAGGCAGAGCGTGCCGAACAGGCGGGCATTGTCGCCGAACCGCAGCGGCTCCTCGACGAAACCGTCGCCGGCCAGCTGTATCACGCCCGGCAAAGGCTCCGATGCGTCGGCACTGGCACCTTTATAGGCAAGCTGCGCGAGCCATTCCGCAACACCGTCGATCACCGCCAGCGGCTGGTGCGCCACCGTAGGATTGGAAACGAGATCGTCATAGCCCGCATAGTCGAAACGCGAGACTTCGGCCCCGAGCGAAGCGAGATGGGCGGAAAACACCGTATCCTTCTCCCGCCCCGGCCGTTCCACGACGAGCGCCCTGGCGAAAGGCCGGGCTTCCAGCCGCTCGAGATTGAGACCCCGCACGGCCTCGGCGATCTTTTCCGGCAGGATGAGGCCGGCAATGGCAGTACCGGTGGCGATACGCTGTTTCTGCCGCAAGCCCAGGCCTTCATCGACCATCTTCGACCAGGCGGAGAGTTCGCGCAGATAGAAACGGCCGCTGACGACGGGTGCCATCAGCACGGCGGCATCGGCGCCAAGCGCCTTGCCCAGCCGTGCCGCGAAGGTCGCACCAAGGCCGTGGCCGATCAGGATCAACCGGCGGGCGCCGGAAAAGCGGCGCAGCGTGCGGGCCGCTTCGATGATGCTGTCATCCCAGGCCGCAAGATCGGCCGGTTCGGAGAGATCGAGCGCATCACCCGTGCCGGGATAATCGAAGCGCAGGCTCGCGAGACCGAGCGTCGCGGCACGTTCGGCAAGCAGGCGCCAGAGTTTGCGCGTGCACATTTCCTCGAAACCCCAGGGGCTGAGAAACAGCACGGCGGCATCCGAGAGAAGGCTGCCGGCAGCCGGCGGCGTGTAGAGACCGACGGTTCCGCCGAAGACGATGGGATGCGCCGCCTCACCGGATTGCCAGGCGGATCTGACGATCTGCCCCGACTTCGCCTTTGTCTTCTCCTCGCCCCGGTACATGCGTCCCCCTTTATTCCCCCGCTGGCTGCGCGGCCGGCAGCGGCACCACGAAGGCCAGCAAACGGCGCGCGATGCCGCCGGGTTTCATCGGCAGCGATTTCAGCATGCCGTCGATAACGGCGCCATCTTCCGGCGGCACGGCCCGCAGCAGACGCAGCAGGGCGGCATAGGCCACCGCTCCGGCGAGAATGCCGATAACGACACCCGGAAAGCCGCTGATCTTCTCGGCGAGCGGCCAGGCCGCAAGGCCACAGCCTGCGCCGGCAAGCGCAACCTTGAAGAGCACAACCGGCAGGCCTGCGGACATCGCGCCGCGGCCCATATTGGTGAGGAGCACGATCGCCATGACGGCGAGGACGACGCCCCGCACCGTCGCAGCCCCTGCACCGCCCCATGTCGGCACGACAAGCAGGCAGCCGACGACCATGAGAACCGCGCCGATGCCGCTCGCGATGAGCTTTATTTTGACGCGATCCATCGAATAGAGATATTGCGTGACGAGCTGGCTGAGCACATAGGCCGGCGAGCCTGCCGCCAGGATCGCGACGATCAGCCCGGCCTCCGCGAAAGGGGCACCGTAGACGGCCGTGACCAACGGGTGAGCGATCGCCGCCAGCCCGAAACACAGCGGGAACGTGATATAGGCGAAGCTGCGCAATACTCCGTCGAACAGACCGGCATGCACCGAGCCCCCGGACGCCTCGCGCCGCTCGGCATAGAAGGGCAGCAGGCTGCCCGTCAGCTGGACGGGAAGCTGCAATGCCAGATTGGCCAGCGACAGCGCCACGGCATAATAACCGACTTCGCCGAGCGAGCGGAAATGCTGCAGGAAGAACAGTTCCGGCCGATTGATGAAGATGGCGCTGACGACATATTCGAAGAACAGCACGGCCGATGTGGCGAGCAGATAGCGGCGGCGATAGCCGGCATTGTCACGGCGGGCACGGAAGAGACCGAGCGTGTAGATGAACTGCACGCCCTGGCCGGCAATGTAGCCGACGAGCGCCCCTTCGACGCCGTAGAAGCCTCCGCCGGCGATGACCAGCGTGAGTTGGATGATGGACGACAAGGCCGTCACACGAAGGTAGCTACCGAGCCGCTGTTCGCCGATCAGGACATTCTTCGAAAAGGAACCGACCGACTGGATGAAAAGCAGGGCAGCGGTCAAAATCACGATGCCGGTCGTGACATCCGTGCCATAGAGCAGTTCCGTCTTGAACGAGAGGCCGAAATAAAGGGCAACGAGAAGGATGGTTGAGGCGATGACGGGCAGGGCAAGATAGGCGGCAAAGCCGCGCCGGCCCGCATCATCCACGCCGCGCGCCTTCAATTGCGGCAAGAGGCGCAGAAGCAGCACGCCCGTTCCGAGCTCCGCGACGAGGGAACCCGTGACCCCGATCCACAGCGCAAAGGCGATGGTTCCGTTGGCCTCCGGGCCGAGCACGCGGGCGACAAGGATCGAGCAGGCGAATCCAGTGACCAGCAGCAGCATTCCCGCCGCCGCGTTCATGATCGAATTGGACATGATGCCCTTGCTCATCGGTCGTTCCATCCGCCGTATGCACCGCGGTCACTCCGCAGCTATCCGGCAGGAACCCTAAGGGGAAACCCTTAAGATATCGTCGCGCCGGCCCGGGCCGAGCGCCAGCCGAACCAGCGGCCGGCGAGCATCGCCCGCGACCGTTTGGCCATCATCGGCTTGCCCGTCAGCGTGTAGACGATCATGCCCAGAATGGGACGGACAAGATGCGGCAGGAACGTTGAGAAAGCGTAACGATGCTTTTTCATGACATAGCCGAGACCCGCACCGTAGGCCTGCATCTTGCGAATGCTTTCCGGCGAAGGGGCTGCCGCCCGCTCGTCGGGATGATGCCCCGTCAAGCCGGGCTCGAAGAAGCCCGTCGCACCCGACGACAGGAGGTTGAGCACAAAATCCGGGCCTTCGCAGGCGCCCCACGGCGTCCCGGCGCCAACGCCCAGGCGCTCGTCGAAGCCTTGCGATTTCTCGAAATTGTTTCTGCGGACGAAGAAAACCCACTCGATCAGCGTGTTCCAGACATTCTCCCGCCGAACCGGCTGCGCCTCGTCGGGGAAGCGCACCATGATGGTTTCGCCCGCCGCATTGACGGAGCGACCGCAATAGAAATCGGCGGGGTGGCGTTTGACGAGCGCTTCGAAGCGATCAAGGAAATCGGGCGCATACCAGCAATCATCGTCGGGAAACAGCAGCCATTCGCCCTTTGCATCAGCGGCACCGAGGTTGCGCGCCCGGCTGAGCCCCCTGATCGTGGGTCGGAGGTGCTTGATATCGAGATCATCCTGCCAGCGCGCAAGCAGAGCCACGAGGCGCTCGTCCGGATTCTGATCGACAACGATGATCTCGAAATCCCTGCGGCGGAAAGCGGCCAGCGATGCCATAAGGATGTCCAGTTCCGCAAAACGACCGAGTGTGGCAACGACCATCGATACAAAGATCGGTCGATCATTTGTGGACATGAGGCTGATCCTAGCGCGCGGCGGGAAATGGCCGCAGCCAGCTCCCTCAGTGCCAAGATACTTGGCCGCGAAATCTTAATTCGGCGTAAAACGAACGCGTTGGGTCAGTCCCTTCCGGCTGCGCCCCCAAAAATCATCGATGATTTTTGGTATCCCTTCAGAAGAAGACATGCAGCGGCCATTGCACCGGGCGGCG
>CBFGOD010000265.1:0-6352 GCA_965650295.1 uncultured Shinella sp.
CACGATCGTATCCGTACACTGGTCGAAGACCGCGCGATCCTCCTGGTCGATCTGCTTGCCGTAGCGGCGGCGGATACGCTCGGCCGAAAGCTGGATCGGGGTCAGCGGGTTCTTGATTTCATGGGCGATGCGGCGCGCCACGTCCGCCCAGGCGGTGGAACGCTGCGCGATGACGAGATCGGTGATGTCGTCGACGCTGATGACGAAGGATTCCTGCGCGTCGCTTGCTTCCTCGCGGATCACCTGAACGTTCAGCGTCCGCTCCTTGCCGCCATGCATGATGTTGATCTGCTTGCGGAATTCGTTGCGGTGGCGGGCCGAGCCCTCGACAAGCACGGCGGCGATCTCCGGCGTGACGCCGACCAGCGGTTCGCCGATGAGATCGACCGCATTGCGGCCGAGCAGGATTTCCGCCGAGAGATTGACGATGGTGATGCGCCCGTCGCCCTCGACGCCGATGACGGCCGCCGTGACGCCCGACAGCACCGCCTCGATGAAGCGGCGGCGATGGTCCATCTCGTCCTTGGCGTCAAGAATCTCACCCTGCTGGGTGCGGATCTCGGCGATCATCTTGTTGAAGGTGCGCGAGAGATTGCCGACGTCGCCATCGGCCACGCGCACAGGCACCGTCACATCGAGATTGCCCGACGCGACGCTGTCGGCGGCGCCGATGAGCTGGCGGATCGGCCGGACGATACGGTCGGCCACCGCGATGGCGGTCCAGATCGCGGCGAGCAGCACGATCAGCGCGAAGCCGAGATAGAGCACGCCGAAGGCGATCTGCAGCGTCGTGCGCCCGGCTTCCAGCGCGCGATATTCCGCGGTGTTCTCCTCCATCAGCCGCATGGAGCGCATGACTTCGGGATCGACGGTGCGGATCGTGTAGAGGAAGGCGTCCGGGATATTGTCGAGCTTGATGATGGCGCCGACGAGATTGGTCTGGCCCGGCGGAATGAGCGTCGGCTGGCCGGCGGCGGACGCCTTCAATGCATCCTCCGGGGCCGGCGGCAGGCGGTTTTCCGTGGGTATATTGGCCTGGAGAATGACGGAGCCGTCGGCCCGCAGCAGCGAGGCGGCGAGCATGCCGCGTCCGCGCGCCTGCCGCGTCATCAGTTCGGTAAAGCCGGTGCGGTCGAGGCTGTAGAGCTGGCGGTTGCGGTCGAGATCGTTCGCCATCGAGGCGGTCTGACCCTGCAGATAGCTGGCATTTTCCAGCATATAGGCCTGCGCCACGTTGAGCGAGGAACTGACGATCGACTGCGTGCGGATGGAGAACCAGCGGTCGAGGCCGACATCGAGCGTGATCGAGGCGAAAATCGCGACGAGCACGGCCGGCGTGATCGCGACGATCGAAAACAGCGCCACGATGCGCACATGGAGCCGCGCGGCCGCACGGCCGCGGCTGCGGGCACGCAAGAGCCGGACGATTTCGCGGCCGATCAGGAACATCAGGCCGACGATGAAGATGGCATTGATCGCCGCCGAGGCGATGACGACATTGGCGACCGGCTTGATCGGCGTCAGGCCAAGCAGGATGAACAGCGACAGCGTTGCGGCGACGAGCGCGCCGCCGGCCAGCACGAGGCCCGGCAGAGCGAAGGAGGCACGCCGGTCCGCCGACACCTTCCCCTCACCGCCGCCCGCAAGCAGGTCCAAACGCTCGTCCATCTGCTGCATCGCTTCCCCGGCCGAACGCCTTAAAAGGCGCCGACGTTGTTCTCTTGTTTTCGGGATGGCGCCGACCGCAGGGAGGATCGGCCGCAGTTGCACCCGAATCCTAAACGATCAGGCACGCGGACCCATTCGGCCGCAAACCCCTCTGTTACCCTCAAGCAACAGATTGTGGCCAAAATGCAACGCCTCTTGCCGTTAAGTCAAGCGGAGCGGGAACTTCTGTACACAGACACGCCGAGTTCGCGAATTTTCTTGCGCAACGTATTGCGGTTCAGGCCGAGCAGATCGGCCGCCTTGATCTGGTTGCCGCGGGTCGCCGTGAGCGCGGCGAGAATCAGCGGATACTCCATCTCCGCCAGCACCCGGTCGTAGAGACCGGCCGGCGGAAGGGCATCACCGAAGCTCGAGAAATACTGCCGCATGTTCTCTTCCACCGCTTGCGAGATGGAGAGCGAGCCGCTGCGCGTCGCGGTCTTTTCGATGGGACTGTCGGGCACATCGGCCCGCAATTCCGTCTCGATGATCTCGCGGGTGATGACGTCCTGCGGATAGAGCGCGGTCAGGCGGCGCACGACGTTTTCCAGTTCACGCACATTGCCCGGCCAGGCATGCGCCTTCATCAGTTCCAGCGCCTCCTGGTCGAAACGCTTGGCGTCCAGGCCTTCCTTCTCCGCCTGCTGCACGAAATGGCGCACCAGATCGGGAATGTCCTCCGCACGGTCGCGCAGCGGCGGCAGGCGTAGTGGCACGACGTTGAGGCGGTAATACAGGTCCTCGCGGAACAGGCCCTGGTTGATCGATTGCTTCAGGTCCTTGTTGGTTGCCGCAACGATGCGCACATCGGTGCGGATCGGCGTGCGGCCGCCGACGGTGGTGTATTCACCCTGCTGGAGCACGCGCAGCAGGCGCGTCTGCGCATCCATCGGCATGTCGCCGATTTCGTCGAGGAACAGCGTGCCGCCCTCCGCCTGCTCGAAGCGGCCGGTCGAGCGGTTCTGCGCACCGGTGAAGGCGCCCTTCTCGTGGCCGAACAGTTCCGATTCGATGAGGTCGCGTGGAATAGCCGCCATGTTGATGGCGACGAAGGGGCCGTTGCGGCGCTTGCCATAGTCATGCAGCGCGCGGGCGACGAGTTCCTTGCCGGTGCCTGATTCGCCGGTGATCATCAGCGTCAAGTCCGTCTGCATGAGACGCGCCAAAACGCGGTAGATTTCCTGCATGGCCGCCGAGCGGCCGACCAGCGGCATGCCGTCCTGCGTGTCGTCGTCGAGGCGGGCCGGCTTGCGCTTCGGCTCGGCAAGCGCGCGGCCGATGATGGCGATCAGCTCGGTGAGATCGAAGGGTTTCGGCAGGTAGTCATAGGCGCCCTTTTCCGAGGCCTTGATCGCCGTCATGAAGGTGTTTTGCGCACTCATCACCAGAACCGGCAGGTCCGGCCGGGCCTTCTTGATGCGCGGCAGGAGATCGAAGGCATTCTCGTCGGGCATCACGACGTCGGTGACGACGATGTCGCCCTCGCCGGCCGAAATCCAGCGCCACAGCGTCGCCGCGTTGGAGGTGATGCGCACGTCATAGCCGGCACGGCTGAGCGCCTGGTTGAGAACCGTGCGGATCGCGGCATCGTCATCGGCAACGAGGACTGTGGCGCCTGTCATCAGATATGTCCTTTGGTCTTGGGAAAGTCGTCGTCTTCACTGACGCCGCGGGAGGCCGGCATCAGCACGCGGAATGTGGTTCGCGAACCCTGGCTGTCGCATTCGACAATACCGCCATGGCCGCCGATGATCTTTGCCACCAGCGCAAGGCCAAGGCCCGAACCGTTGGTCTTCGTGGTGATGAAGGGATCGAAGAGATGCGGCAGCAGGTCGCCGGGCACGCCGGGACCGTTGTCATGCACGCAGAATTCCAGCGGCAGCGAGATCTTTTCCCGCGTGCCGGCGACGGAAAGCCGGATCCCGGGGCGATAGGCCGTCGTCAGCTGGATTTCGCCCTCCGGCCGGTCGCCGATCGCCTCCGCCGCATTCTTGATGAGGTTGAGGAAGACCTGAACCAGCTGGTCCCGGTTGGCGAAGACCGGCGGAAGCGAGGGGTCGTAGAGTTCGGTGATCTTGATGTTGCGGCCAAAGCCGGCCTTCGCCACTGCCTTCACATGGTCGAGTACCGCATGGATGTTGAGCGGCACGCGATCGACGGGGCGCTCGTCGGAAAACACCTCCATGCGATCGACCAGCGAAACGATGCGGTCGGTCTCGTCGCAGATCAGCCGCGTCAGTGCCCGGTCCTCGTCGATGACGGAGGTTTCCAAAAGCTGCGCCGCGCCGCGAATTCCGGACAGCGGGTTCTTGATCTCATGCGCCAGCATCGAGGCAAGGCCGGTGACGGAGCGGGCCGCGCCGCGATGCGTCAGCTGCCGGTCGATCTTATCCGCCATCGAGCGTTCCTGGATGACGACCACGACGGAGCCCGCCGGTTCGGTCGTCACGGGCGCAACGTAGATATCGGCGAGCTTGTCGGCGCCGAGGCGCGGCGAGGACAGGTCGACGCGGTACTCGCTGACCGGCGCCTTGCGCTCGCGCACCTGGTCGATCAGCGTCAGAAGCGGGCTTCCGAAGGGAATGAGGCTCGAAACCTTGTGTTTCGCCAAATGGTTGGCGCTCGCACCGAAAAAGGATTCCGCCTCCCAGTTGGCGAAGGCGACATGGCCGTCGATATCGACGAGGATGACCGGGTTCTGGATGGAATTGAGCACAGCGAGCGCCAGGTCCGGCGCCTTGGCGGCGTTCTGCTCTGGAGCCTTGTCCGTCATGCGGCCTCTCCGATCCCTGGGGCGCCCGCGTCCAGAATGGCTGACTCCAGGCGGCTTGCGACGAATTCGCTGTCACGCGCCGTCATGATCTCCGCCTTCGCCGCGCCTGATATGTTCGGTGCGTAATGCCCGAGATACCAGCCGACATGTTTGCGGGCATGGCGCAGGCCCGCCTCGATGCCGTAGAAATCGAGCATCATGCGATAGTGCTCCACCGCCGTCGTCGCGACCACATCCAGTGAGGGATGTTCGATGGCGCCGGCCAGAACTGCCGGATGCCACGGGCGGCCCTGCGCGGAGCGGCCGACCATCACGGCATCGGCGCCCGAGCGGCGCAGGATTTCCGCGGCGTCCTCAGGTGTCTCGACGTCGCCATTGGCAACGAGCGGGATCGACAGCACGTCGCGCACCGCGCGGATCGCGTCCCAATCCGCCTTGCCCTCGTAGAACTGCATGCGCGTGCGGCCATGCACGGTGATCATCGCGGCACCCGCCGCCTCGGCGCGCGACGCGATATGCGGCGCGTTCAGCGAATCATGGTCCCAGCCGAGCCGCATCTTCACCGTAACCGGCACCTTCACGGCATTCACCGTCGCCTCGATCAGCCCGAGCGCATGGTCGGGATCGCGCATCAGCGCCGAACCGGAATAGCCACCGATCACCTTCTTGGCGGGGCAGCCCATATTGATGTCGATGATATCGGCGCCCTCGCCTTCGGCGATCTTCGCGGCTTCCGCCATCCAGTGCGCCTCGCGGCCGGCGAGCTGCACCATATGGGGCGCGATACCGCAATTGCGGATGCGCGACCAGCTTTCGCGCGCATTCAGCGCCAGTTCCCGGCTCGCCACCATCTCCGTCACGACCAGTCCCGCGCCGAAACGCCAGGCGAGATCGCGGAACGGCAGGTCCGTGACGCCCGACATCGGCGCCAGCACCACGCGGTTGCGCAGGGTCTGGTTTCGGATCGCCAGCGGTGCCGACAGGGCGGGGATCGTCAAATGCTCATCTTTCAAGCAGGTCATGTCTCTGCACTATTTTTAGCCATCATTGTCGTTCTTGCCAAGCCGCAATCCTGCAAACCCGCATTTTTCCTGACAGCGCTGGAATTGCGGCATCCTTCCGGCTAAACCACCTCAAAACGCTTTGAAACGGGAGGTCGATGATCGAAATGCAGGCGGAAAACGCGTATTCCTGCGGTGTGGTGATCGTTGCCGCCGGTCGCGGCGAGCGGGCCGGCAGTCATGCCGAAGGCCCCAAGCAATACCGCCGCATCGGCGGAAGGCCGGTCATCTCCCATACGCTCGATCTCTTTGTCAATTGGCAGCCCGCCCGGCGTATCGTGGTCGTGATACATCCCGATGACGCGGCACTGTTCGAGATGGCGCGCGAAAACGCCCTGCCCGCCGGCGATCGTCTCACCGTCGTGCATGGCGGCGCGACCCGCCAGCAATCGGTGCTTGCCGGCCTCGAAGTGCTGGCGAAGGACGAGATCAGCCACGTGCTCATCCAGGATGCCGTGCGCCCCTTCGTCGAGCCCGCCATTCTGGACCGCACGCTGGCCGCCTTCAGCCACGGTGCCCGCGCCGTCCTGCCCGCCGTCGCGGTTGCCGATACGCTGAAGCGCGCCGATGCCAACGGCAATGTTGCCGAGACCGTCTCCCGCTCCGGCCTCTTTGCCGCGCAGACGCCGCAGTCCTTCCACTTCGCCACCATCCTCGAGGCCCATCGTCGCGCAGCCGCCTCCGGCCGCACGGATTTCACCGACGACGCCTCGATTGCCGAATGGGCCGGCGTGCGCGTGCATCTCGTCGAAGGCAGCGCCGGTAACGTCAAGCTTACATTGCAGAAGGATATAGCCATGGCCGACCAGCG
>CBFGOD010000266.1:0-6346 GCA_965650295.1 uncultured Shinella sp.
TGTCCAAGATGGGCATCTCGACCTACCAGTCCTATTGCGGCGCGCAGATCTTCGACGCGATCGGCCTGTCGTCCGAGCTGGTCGATCAGTTCTTCTTCGGCACGGCCACGACCATCGAAGGCATCGGCCTCGACCAGATCGCTCAGGAGACCTTCAACCGTCACAAGGCCGCCTTCGGCCGCGATCCGCTGCTGGCCAACACGCTCGATATCGGTGGCGAATATGCCTATCGCATGCGCGGTGAAGATCATGCCTGGACGCCTGACGTCATCGCCTCGCTGCAGCATGCCGTTCGCGGCAATGCGGCCGATCGCTACAAGGAATTCGCCGAGCTGGTGAACGCCTCGTCGCTGCGCATGAACACGATCCGCGGTCTGTTCTCGATCAAGGGTGCGGAAGCGGCCGGCCGCAAGCCGATCTCGGTGGACGAGGTCGAGTCGGCGGTCGATATCGTCAAGCGCTTCTCGACGGGTGCCATGTCCTTCGGTTCGATTTCCCGCGAGGCCCACACGACGCTCGCCGTCGCCATGAACCGGATCGGCGGCAAGTCGAACACCGGCGAGGGCGGCGAGGAAGCCGACCGCTATCTGCCGTTGCCGGATGGCTCTTCGAACCCCGAACGTTCGGCGATCAAGCAGATCGCGTCCGGCCGCTTCGGTGTGACGACCGAGTATCTCGTCAATGCGGACATGCTGCAGATCAAGGTCGCACAGGGCGCCAAACCCGGCGAGGGCGGTCAGCTGCCCGGTCACAAGGTGGATGCGACGGTCGCCAAGACCCGCCACTCCACGCCGGGCGTCGGCCTCATCTCGCCGCCGCCGCACCATGACATCTACTCGATCGAAGACCTGGCGCAGCTCATCTACGACCTGAAGAACGTCAACCCGGAAGCCGATATCTCGGTCAAGCTCGTCTCGGAAGTCGGCGTCGGCACGGTTGCCGCCGGTGTCGCCAAGGCGCGCGCCGACCATATCACGATCGCCGGTTTCGACGGCGGCACGGGCGCTTCGCCGCTCACCTCGCTGAAGCATGCCGGCTCCCCGTGGGAAATCGGCCTTGCCGAGACGCACCAGACGCTCGTTCTGAACAAGCTGCGCTCGCGCATCGCGTTGCAGGTCGACGGTGGCCTGAAGACCGGCCGTGACGTCGTCATCGGCGCGCTGCTTGGTGCCGACGAGTTCGGCTTTGCGACGGCCCCGCTGATTGCGGCCGGCTGCATCATGATGCGCAAATGCCACCTCAACACCTGTCCGGTCGGCGTTGCGACGCAGGATCCGGTCCTGCGCAAGCGCTTCAAGGGCGCGCCCGAGCATGTGATCAACTACTTCTTCTTCGTTGCTGAAGAGGTGCGCGAAATCCTGGCCTCGCTCGGTGTTCGCTCGCTGAACGAGATCATCGGCGCCTCCGAACTGCTCGAGAAGGAGACGATGATCTCGCACTGGAAGGCCAATGGTCTCGATTTCAGCCGCATCTTCCACAAGGTCGATGCGCCGAAGGAGGCAACCTACTGGACCGAACGCCAGGATCACCCGATCCACGACGTGCTCGACCGCAAGCTCATCGAGCAGGCGAAGCCCGCGCTTGAGACCAAGACCCCCGTCGCCTTCGAGGTCGATATCAAGAACGTCGACCGTTCGGCCGGCGCCATGCTGTCGGGTGAAGTCGCCAAGCGCTACGGTTTCAAGGGCCTGAAGGACGACACGATCTCCGTGAAGCTGCACGGCACGGCCGGCCAGTCCTTCGGCGCGTTCCTGGCGCGCGGCATCACCTTCGATCTGGTCGGTGCGGGCAACGACTATGTCGGCAAGGGCCTGTCGGGTGGCCGCATCGTCGTGCGCCCGCCGGAAGGCAACCGCGCGGTGCCGCATGAATCGATCATCGTCGGCAACACCGTGCTTTACGGTGCGATCTCCGGCGAGTGCTACTTCAACGGCGTGGCCGGCGAACGTTTCGCCGTGCGCAACTCTGGTGCCGTCGCCGTCGTCGAGGGTGTGGGCGACCACGGCTGCGAATATATGACGGGCGGCGTCGTCGTCGTCATCGGCCAGACCGGCCGCAACTTCGCCGCGGGCATGTCGGGCGGCGTTGCCTATGTGCTGGACGAGGAGGGCGACTTCGCCCGCCGTTGCAACATGGCGATGGTCGAGCTCGAGCCGGTGCCGGAAGAAGACGACATGCTGGAGAAGCTGCACCACCATGGCGGTGACCTCATGCACAAGGGCATGGTGGACGTGTCCGACGACATGACGCGCCATGACGAGGAGCGGCTCTACCAGCTGGTCTCGAACCACCTGCACTATACGGGCTCGCCGCGGGCCAAGGAGATCCTCGACCAATGGGCCGAGTATCGTCCGAAATTCCGCAAGGTGATGCCGGTGGAGTACCGCCGCGCGCTCGAAGAGATGGAGCGCATGAGGATGGGGATCGCTGCTGAATAAGGCGGCGGTCCATCCCCCTTCACTGACCGGCTGCGCGCAAGCGGCAACCGGATCGAATTCATCTTAACCGGCGCGACAGCGGAGCTGCGCACCGGTCCGGGGCCGCGAGGCACCGTCTTGAGCAAGGATTATTGACGTGGGCAAGGTTACTGGTTTCATGGAAATCGACCGGCAGGTGGCGAAGTATCAGCCGGCCTCCGACCGCATCCGCCATTTCCGCGAATTCACCATCCCGATGTCGGACCCCGAGGTCCAGAAGCAGGCCGCGCGCTGCATGGATTGCGGCATTCCCTATTGCCACGGCCCGACCGGGTGTCCTGTGCATAACCAGATCCCGGACTGGAACGATCTGGTCTATAACGGCAACTGGGAAGACGCGATCCGCAACCTGCATTCGACCAACAACTTCCCGGAATTCACCGGCCGCGTCTGCCCCGCACCCTGCGAGGAGGCCTGCACGCTTAACCTCGAGGATGCACCTGTTTCCATCAAGACCGTTGAGCAGGCGATCGCCGACAAGGCCTATGAGATGGGCTATATCGTGCCGCAGCCGGCAACGGTGAAGACCGGCAAGAAGGTCGCCGTCATCGGTTCCGGCCCCGCCGGCATGGCGGCTGCCCAGCAGCTTGCCCGCGCCGGCCATGAGGTGCATCTCTACGAGCGCGAATCCAAGGCCGGCGGCCTGCTGCGCTATGGCATTCCGGACTTCAAGATGGAGAAGAACTTCATCGACCGTCGCGTCGACCAGATGCGCGGCGAAGGCGTGACCTTCCACTACGGCGTCAATGTCGGCGTCGACAAGCCGATGGCCGAGATGCTCGCCGAGCATGATGCCGTGCTCTATTGCGGCGGCTCGGAAACCCCGCGCGATGCCGGCATTCCCGGCGTCGATTTCGCCGGCGTGCATGATGCCATGCCCTATCTCGTGCAGCAGAACCGCCGCGTCGGCCGCGAGAACATCGACAGCGTCGGCTGGCCGTCGGATCCGATCGTCGCCGGCGGCAAGCACATCGTCGTCGTCGGCGGTGGCGATACCGCATCGGACTGCGTCGGCACGGCATTCCGCCAGGGCGCGGTGAAGGTCACGCAGCTCGACATTCGCCCGCAGCCGCCGGAAAAGGAAGACAAGCTCGCCGTCTGGCCGTTCTGGGCGACGAAGATGCGCACCTCCTCCTCGCAGGCCGAGGGTGCCGTGCGCGAGTTCCAGGTCGGTACGCTCGAATTCGTCGGCGACGAAGATGGTGTTCTGACCGGTGTGAAGTGCTGCCAGGTGGATGACCGCCGCAAGCCGATTGCCGGCACGGAGTTCATCATCAAGGCCGACCTCGCCTTCATCGCCATCGGCTTCCGCGGCCCCTTTACCGACAGTGTGTTGAAGGATCTCGGCAGCAAGCTTGCGATCAACACCGACAAGCGCGGTTCGTCCAACGTCATTGCCAACGACCGCGACTACAAGACCTCGGTCGAGAAGCTCTGGACGGCCGGTGACGTACGCCGCGGCCAGTCGCTCGTCGTCTGGGCGATCCGCGAAGGCCGCCAGGCCGCGCGCGCCATCGACGAGGCCCTGATGGGCGCGACCACGCTGCCGCGCTAAGCTATCGAAAACGTGAAAAGGGCGCGCCGGGAAACCGGCACGCCCTTTTGTTTTGCGGGGCTCGTTCTCAGACGAAGAGGAAGTCCGAGGCCGAGAGTTCGGAGAACTTGGTGTCTTCGAGACGCAGCTCGTGCTTGCCGAAGTCGAGCACGAGGTCCTGGCCGCCATCGGCGGTACGGGCGAACTTCGAGAGGTCGGCGAAGCTCGATACGCCTAGCGACTTGGCGATCTCGATGGTGTCGTAGCCGGCCTTGAAGTCGTCGATCTCGGTCTTGCCCGTGGCGAAGACGAAGGTGTCGCGACCGGCGCCGCCTTCGAGTTCGTTGATGCCCGAGCCGCCGTTGAGGCGGTCGTTGCCGGCGCCACCGTCCAGTTCGTCATTGCCGGCACCGCCCGACAGATAGTCGTTGCCCGTGCCGCCATCGAGCTCGTCATGGCCGTTGCCGCCATAGAGCTTGTCGTTACCGATGTCGCCGTTCAGCTTGTCGTTGCCGTCGAGACCCTTGATCGTGTCGTTGCCGGCGCCGCCGGAGATCGTGTTGGCCTTGGCATTGCCGGTCAGCGTATCATTACCCGACAGCGGGTCCTTCGGTTCCGCCGTATCGACATTCTGGAAGGCGAAGTGGCTGGCCTTCAGGCTGGACAGCTTGGTGTCCTCCAGCGTCAGCGTGTTGCCCTTGCCGAAGTCGAAGCGCACGTCCTCGCCGCCATCGACCACCTTGGCGGTCTTCATCAGATCGGCGAAGGACTTGATGCCGAGCTTGGTGTCGATGACGATCTTGTCGTCGCGGGTGGAGAAGTCGTCGATCTCGTCGCGGCCGCTGGAGAAGACGAAGGTGTCGCGGCCGGCGCCGCCGGTCAGCTCGTCATTGCCCGTGCCGCCATGCAGCCAGTCATTGCCGGTGCCGCCGTTCAAATCGTCATCGCCGCCGAAGCCGAAGAGCTTGTCATTGCCGGCATAGCCGTAGATGTCGTCAGCGGTGGACTTGCCCTTGAGCGTGTTGGCGGCGGAGGTGCCCGTGATCTTGGCCATGAAAATTATCCTTTTCGAATGATGGTCTGGGGATGGAAGGGATCAGTGCTTGCGCTCAAGGCGCAGGATTTCGCCGGTCATGCCGTCGATCTTGGCCTCGCTGACGATGTTCTTGGGATCGATCACGGTCGCCTCGAAATGGCCGTCATCCATCTCGATCTCGCGGATCGCATAGCCCTTGGCCGAGAGTTCTGTGACCACCTGCTCCAGCGTCTTGCGGGCGGGTGCCGTCTCGGCGAAAGCGGGTGTGGCCACGGCGAGGCCGAGGAGGCTTGCGGTGAGAAGGCTGATCGTTCTGTTGCGCATTGGCGTGTCCTTTCCTGTGATGTCGGAAAGGGGTTTCGCATGCGGCGCCTGTTGCTTGCCTGACAGGGTCTGTCAGCGAATTGTCAGCTTCGTCCGCGTATGAGAGGGGTCATGATCAAGAAGCTCCTCTCTCCCCTCCCGACCGCTCTCGTCTTCCTGCTTGCCTTTTCGCTCGCACCCTCCATCGGTGCGCCCGCGAAGGATGGCGACGACGATGATGATGCGCTGGAGCATGAACAGGCCCGTCTGGCGCTTGAACAGGGATTGGTGCGGCCGCTGGAGGAAATCATCGCGGAGGCGCGCAAACACGTTCAGGGCGATCTGATCGAAGTGGAGCTTGAGCGTGAGGACGGGCGCTATATATACGAACTGGAGTTCATCCAGCCGTCCGGCCAGATCATCGAGCTGCAGCTCGATGCCAAGTCGATGGCGCTCATTGAGGACGATGCCGACTGATGCGCCTGCTTCTCGTCGAAGACGATGCCCGCATTGCGGCCGATATTTCCGCCGTGCTGACGGGTGCCGGCTATACCGTCGAAATCGCCTCCGATGGCGAGAATGCCTGGTTCCTCGGTGATACCGAGGACTATGACCTCATCGTGCTGGATCTTGGTTTGCCGGGCATGGACGGTATGTCGGTGCTGAAGCGCTGGCGCGGCAATGGCCGCCATATGCCCGTGCTGGTGCTGACGGCGCGTGGCAGCTGGGCCGAGCGTGTCGAGGGCATCGATGCGGGGGCGGATGACTATCTGCCGAAACCCTTTCAGTTCGAGGAATTGCTCGCTCGAGCCCGCGCGCTGATCCGCCGTTCTGTCGGACACGGTGCCGCGACGATCGCCGTCGGTCCGCTGTCGATCGATACGCGCGCCATGCGCGTCAGCGTCAATGGTGTGCCGCAGGCACTGACGCCGCTGGAATACCGCCTGGTCAGCTATCTCGGCCACCACCGCGACCGCATCGTGCCGCCGACGGAGT
>CBFGOD010000267.1:0-6337 GCA_965650295.1 uncultured Shinella sp.
CGGAATGCGCGCCCCATACCAGGCCGCAAGGGCCGGCAGCTCGCGGCGGAGCGAACCCTTCGCCTCCCAGCCAAGCGCCTTCAAAGCGCGCGTATCGAGCGGCGGGCGGCTGACATTCTCGGGACGACCGGTCACGAAATTGACGCCGGAGACCGGCTCCTGCACCGCATCGAGCACCATGCGGGCCACCGTCAGGATATCGAAGAGCTCATCGCCGGCGACATTGTAGGTGGTGTTTTCCGCGCCCTTGGTAACGACTGTGCGCAGTGCGGCGCAGAAATCCGTCATGGTGACGAAAGCGCGCATCTGGGCGCCATCGCCATGCACCGGCAGCGGCCGGCCGACGGCGGCAAGCTCCAGGAAGCGCGGCAAAAGCTTTTCGGTGTTCTGGCGCGTGCCGATGACATTGGCCGGGCGCAGCACGCGGATATCAACGCCGAAGGAGCGGGTGAGACCGGCGATCAGCATTTCGGCGGCGGCCTTGGAGGCGCCATACGGATTGTCGGGCAGCAGCGGCGCAAGCTCGCCGACCGGCGCGCCATTGCCGCCCGTGCCGGCGCCATAGACTTCCGCCGAGCTGATATGGATCATCAGCGGCACGCGGCGGCGGCCCATCGCTTCCACCAGCACCTGCGTGCCGAGCGCATTGGCGAGCGTAAAGCGTTCCGGCACGGAAAAGGCGCGTTCGACATGGCTTTCGCCGGCGGCATGCACGACGAGATCGGCATCCTTCAGGACATCGGTGACGAGATCGAGATTGCCGACATCACCCTCCTGCAACGTCACACGGCCAGAGCGGAAGGCAGCGTCGAGATGGGCCATGTCGGCGGCATAGGTGAAGCTGTCGAGCACGCGGATGCGGGCATTCGGGCAGTGATGCAGCAGGTCGTCGACGATATGCGAGCCGAGAAAGCCAGCGCCACCGGTCACGACGATGGTGCGGATCCGGTCGAGGTCGAGCGAGGCCATGGTTTACTCCGTTCACTGCACGCATAGGCGGGCCGCTTCATGCGACCTTTGCCGTTAGATCGGCCTTCCTGCGCGCGGGAGCAAGCAAAACCCAGGGATGTGGCAGTGTAAATCCGGCATTAACCTTACGGGGTTTGGTTAATGTACCAGGCCGGTACGGAGCCGGTTTTTGCCGGTTCCCGCAACGGCACGGATCGTGCCGAAACTACTCGTCGTCGCGGCGCAGGCGGTATTCGCCGGTTTTCGGATCCTTGACGAGTGTGCCCGTCGCGCCGGTCTGGCGTTCCTCTTCGGCACGCTTGCGCAACCGGGAGAGCCGCTCGGCATCCGCCACAAATTTGCGATAGCCGAACCAGGCAAGGCCGACGACCAGAAGCAGAAAGATGATCTGGGCCATCGCCCCTCCCCCCAAGAGTCTTGTTTTATCTGGGTCTTGTTTTATCTGGGTCTTGTTTTATCCGGAGAGCCCGAAACGGCCCCACAGCGCTTTTTCTTCCGCGAGATCGGCGACCGCCGCAACGCCGGCCGAGCCTATACGCCCGGCCATGTCATCGGAAAGCCCCCCGACACCCGGCGCCTTGCGACCAAACAGCCCTTTTGGCGCAGAGACGAGTTCCAGGCGGGTCTTTTCGCCGTAGCGCTTCTTCAGTTCCGAGCGCATGTCGGCGAGACCGTCGATCAGGCCGAGCGACAGGCCGCGAACGCCGGTCCAGAACAGGCCGGAGAAGAGATCCGGATCGTCGGCCAGCTTGCCGGCGCGGCGGGTCTTGACCATGTCGATGAAGACCTGGTGGATTTCGAGCTGGAGCGTCTTGAGATAGTCGATCTCGTGCTCCTTTTCCGGCTGAAACGGATCGAGGATCGCCTTGTTGGTGCCGGCCGTATAGACGCGGCGCTCGACGCCGATCTTCTTCAGCATTTCCGGAAAGCCGAAGCCGCCGGACACGACGCCGATCGAGCCGACGATGGAGGTCGGATCGGCGAAAATCTCGTCGCCCGCCAGCGCGATCATATAGCCGCCGGAGGCCGCGACGTCCTCGACGAAGACGAAGACGCGCTTGCGCTTTTCTTCGGCAAGATCACGGATACGTTGAAAAATCAGCCGCGACTGCACAGGCGAACCGCCGGGCGAATTGATCGAGATGGCGACGGCCGGCGCATCCTTGTAGGAAAACGCCTTTTCGAGCGCGGCCGAAGCGGTCGCGAGATTGAGCGCCGGCCGGAACTGGCTGCCGCCCGCCATGATCGCGCCATGCAGCCTGACGACCGGGATCGCCACGCCCTGCTTGCGGAATCTCTTCGGCACCAGCGTCTTCAAAAATCCGGCCATCGTGCGCTCTGTCTCCAGTTGGATTGCCCGGCTGATGTATGCACGAGCGGGAAAAACACAATGGCAGGGCTGAAAATTCAGGTTCTGGGCAGGCGCTTGTAGGCGGCGAGGCCGTTGTTGAGGTCGTTGACGAAGGGGGTGAAGTCGTGGCGGCCGGGTTCGTGCATGACGAGCGGCATGCGCAGGGAAAGTTTGGTGCGCGAACCCTTGATGGCGGTGACGAGGATGCGCAGCGCTGGCTCGCCGTCGCGGGCGTGCAGCGCGGTGATCTCGATGCCGCCGAAGCGGCGGCCGCAGGCGGCGATGATCTCGGCGATGGATTGCGGGCGGGCGATCAGCGAGAGCTGGCCGCCGGGCTTCATGATAGCGCCGGCCGTCTTGATCCAGCGCTCGAAAAGGTCGTGCTCCATGGCATGCGCCTCGGCCTTCAGGGCATCGGGCGTGCGGCTGTCGATGCGATCGTTGAAGGGCGGGTTCATGATGACGTGGTCGTAGGCGTCATCCGTCAGACCGGCTTCGAGGCGTGCCTTGCCGGAAAGGCCGACATCCGCTTCCAGCACGGATACACGCGGCGCGAAGGAGGCATTCAGGGGAAGCGCCAGCGTCTTGCGCGCGAAGCCAGCCATCAGCGGCGAGCGCTCGACGAGCAGCACCTCGGCCGTTTCGATGCGGGCGGCGACTGCGAGACCGGCAGCACCCGCGCCCGCGCCGAGATCGGCGACGCGCATCTGGCCATTGCCGGCGACGAGCGCCGCCAGCAGCATGGCATCCATGCCCGAGCGGTGGCCGATGCCCTTCGGCTGCACCAGATGGAAGCGGCCGTAGTGGAAGGCGTCGACGGTTTCGGTGATGGTCATGGGCGAGAACCTCCGGCCACGGAGCGTGCGGCATACCCCCCTCTGCCCTGCCGGGCATCTCCCCCACAAGGAGGGAGATCGAAGGATGCCGGCTTTACGCCGATCGCCAAGGCCGCGGTAAGGGAGATGCTCGCGTATCTTGCCAATCTCCCCCCTTTTGGGAGAGATGCCCGGCAGGGCAGAGGGGGGTGAACACGCACGGCCATCAATCGAAGAGCAACCCCGCTCACGCGCGCAGCTCCGCTTCCAACCCCGCATCCTTGAGGATGCGCCGCGCCTCGGTCTCGCGGTCGATCTCGACGAGGAAGCGGCGCGGCAGCATGCCGAGCGAGCCTTCCAGGATGCTCATGCCCTCGTCGGCGATCAGGCAATGGATGCCCGCTTCTTTCATCAGGCTTTCCGCAAAGGAGAGCAGGACGGCGTCGTTGGTGCGGATCAGTTCGATCATTCCGGTCGTTTTCCAGCCATAATTAGGGAGGCGGGACAATTCGCCTCTTGCCGCAGGAAGCCCCGCTTTCTATTGTCTTTCAACAAAAATGAACAGGAGTCCGGGCATTTGGGCGTCGTGATACCGCTTGAAGAAGGCAAAAACAAACAGGCATCGGTGAAGCCGCTGGTGGACCTGACCAAGGCCGACATGGAGCGGGTGAACCAGCTGATCCTGTCGAAAGCCGGCTCCGACGTGCAGATGATCCCGGAGGTCGCCAACCACCTGATCTCCTCGGGGGGAAAACGCCTGCGCCCGATGCTGACGCTCGCCTCCGCCTCGATGTTCGGCTATGACGGCGATCATCACATCAAGCTCGCGACCAGCGTCGAGTTCATGCACACGGCAACGCTGCTGCATGACGACGTGGTCGATGAAAGCGACCTGCGCCGCGGAAAATCCACCGCCCGCATGATCTGGGGCAACCAGGCGAGCGTGCTGGTCGGCGACTTCCTGCTCGGCCAAGCCTTCAAGATGATGGTCGAGGTCGGGTCTCTCGAGGCACTGGATGTTCTCTCGACCGCCGCGACCGTGATCGCCGAGGGCGAGGTGCTCCAGCTCTCCGTCGCCAAGAACATGGAAACGACCGAGGACGATTATCTCCAGGTCATCCGCGCCAAGACGGCAGCGCTCTTCGCCGCCGCCGCCGAAGTCGGCCCGATCGTCTCCAACACCAGCAAGGCCGAGCGCAACGCGCTGAAGAGCTATGGCATGAATCTCGGGCTTGCCTTCCAGCTCGTCGATGACGCGCTGGACTATGGCGGCAAGGCGGCCGATCTCGGCAAGAACACCGGCGACGATTTCCGCGAAGGCAAGATCACGCTGCCGGTCATCCTCGCCTGGCGGCGCGGCACGGCGGAGGACCGCGCCTTCTGGCGCGAGGCCATCGAAGGCGGCCAGAGCGATGATGCCAATCTCGAGCGCGCCTTTGCGCTCATCTCGCGCTACAACGGTCTTTCCGACACCATCGCCCGCGCGCAGCATTACGGCATGATCGCGCGCGATGCGCTGGCGCCGCTTCCGGCCTCACCGTGGAAAGATGCGCTGCTCGAAGTCATCGACTTCTGCATCTCGCGCGTCAGCTGATCCCATAGACCCAAAAGCGGGCGGCAGGATTTTCTTGCCGCACCGCGCCAAAAAAGCCATTCTCTGCCGTCATGAGTCCTTGCCTGATTTGGGCGCCATCGTGGCATGATTTGTCATGCGTGGTTTCCGGGGCTTCTTTCATACCTGCTGGCGAAAGGCATTTTGATGCGGCATTCCCTCCTCCTCCGGCTCCTCTCCGGCGTCGCGCTCGCGGCCAGCATCGCGCTGACCGGTCCTCTCGCGGCCTTCGCGGAAGAAAAGCCCGCAGCGGTCGCCGCCGCCGAAGAAACGCCGTTCGACCCGTTGAGCGTCAACACCTTCTCCGGCGCCTTCCTCGCCGCCCGCACGGCGGATTTCGACAAGGACTATGAGACCGCCGTCGCGCTCTACAAGATCGCCCTGCAGTTCGACGCCACCAATGCCGACGTCAAGCAGCGCCTGATGGTGACGCAGCTGATGAACGGCGACTTCGAGGAAGGCGTGAAACTCGCCGACGCCCTCAAGAACGACCCGGCCGTCGAGCGCATCACCGCCGTGGTGCGCGGCATGGAGGCGATCCGCAAGCGGGAATACAAGTCGGCCGAGAAGATCCTCGCCTACAAGGGTCCGAACGATCTCGACAAGATGATGAACGACCTGCTGCTCGCCTGGGCCAAGTTCGGCGATGGCAAGCCGAAGGAAGCGCTCAAGCTGATCTCGGGCATGGAAGGGCCGGAATGGCTCGCCATCTTCAAGAACTATCATGCCGGTGCGCTTGCCGCTGCGGCCGGTGACAAGGCGACGGCCCGCGCGCGTCTCAACGAGGCGATCCTCGATCGCAACGGTGCCAGTGCGGCTCCGGATACGTTCCTGCGCGCCGTGATGGCGCTCGCCCGCCTCGAAGCGCGCGATGGCAACAAGCAGAAGGCGCTCGACGCGGTGTCCGTCGGCGACAACTTCATCACCAGCTATGCGCCGCTGAAGGCGCTGCGCCAGAGCATCGAAGCCGGCGAGAAGCAGGAACAGCAGGTCCGCACCGCATCCCAGGGTGCCGCGGCCGTGCTCTTCTCCATCGGCGGCGCGCTGAATCGCGACGGTGCGGAAGACATCGTCTCGCTCTATCTCCAGACGGCCCGTGCGCTCGACCCCGATAGCGACGACATGCTGGTGCTGCTCGGCGGTCTCGCCGAAAACCAGAAGAAGCCGGAGCGCGCCATCGAATATTACCGCGCCGTGCCGGAAAAATCGCCGATGCGGCGGATTTCCGAGCTGCAGCTCGGCCTGAACCTCGCCGATACCGGCAAGGTGCCGGAGGCCAAGAAGCATCTGCAGGAACTGATCGACACCGATCCGTCCGACCTGCGCAGCTATCTGGCACTCGGCAGCGTGCTATCGGACGCCAAGGACTACAAGGCCATGGCTGCGCTCTACGACAAGGCGGCCGATGTCATCGGCGCCGTGCCGCAGCGCAACCACTGGAGCATCTTCTTCCAGCGCGCCATCGCGCATGAGCGCCTGAAGGAATGGGACAAGGCTGAGCCGAACTTCCGCAAGGCGCTGGAGCTCAACCCAGACCAGCCGCAGGTGCTGAACTATCTCGGCTATTCCTGGGTGGATATGAACAAGAAC
>CBFGOD010000268.1:0-6329 GCA_965650295.1 uncultured Shinella sp.
GGGTGGGCGTAGCGCAGCGAGGGGCGCAGCACGGGCGCCTCGCCATCGCCGCCATCCTCCACGGAGAAGGCGAAGAGGCTGCCGGGCTTGGCAAGCCGCGCGACGCTCGCAAACACCTGTCCCAGATCGCCGAGATACATCAGCACGTCGGCAGCGCTGACGAGATCGGCGCGAGACTCCGGAAGATCACCGAAGAGGCCGCTGTCTTCTGCCGGCAGGGAAAGGTCGGCCTGTGCGAGATGGTCATAGACGGCCTTCTCTTCCGCCTTGGCCAGCATGCCGGCGGAGAGATCGAAACCTTCGAGGCGGCCGGCATTGCGGCGGAATTCTGCGCCGAACAGGCCGGTGCCGCAGCCGATATCGGCGACGAGGCCGAAATGCGCATCGTCGCCGGAATGCTTGCGCACGAGTTTTGCGAGCGTCTGCGGCACGGTATAGTCGAGCCGCTCGACCAGCGCGGTATCGAAGCGGTCGGCATAGTCGTCGAACAGGCGTTCGACATAGTGCATCGGCGGGGCGGCGGGGGCTTCAGCCATCCCGAGCACGGCAAGTTTCAGGCTGGCGCCGAAAATATCGGAGGGATCGAGCGCGATGACCTTTTCAAGGGCGGCGGCGGCTGCCTCCTTCCGGCCCGATTTCTCGGCATATTCGGCGAGCCGGAACCAGCCGGCGGCCCAGCCCGGCACCTGCTCGAGCGCCTGTTCCATGATTTCCTGCGCCTCCGCGAACTCGCCCGATTCCGCAAACATGCGGGCATAATCGGCGCGGCGGTCGGCGATGAGATCGCCGGAGGAGAAATGCGGGCTCGTCATGGGGGCTCGGATCTGGAAACGGATGGCCGCTACATGGCAGGGCGGCGGCAAAAGGCAAGCGAATTCTCGTGAGCGGCCGTTGCTTGCCGCAGGCGGGGCGAACGCTTATCTCAGGGGCAAACGAATTTTTGGAGAATCAGCAGATGTCGAATGGCGTGAACGGGTTTCTGGGCGATAGCCCCCTGCGCGTGCTCATCAAGCTCCTGATCCTGTCGGTGGCCGTCGGCTTCCTGATGTCGATCTTCGGGCTCTACCCTGATGATATCCTGTTTGCCGCGCGCGATTTCGTCCTCGATCTCTGGCACACCGGCTTCAAGACGCTCGGCCGCCTCGGCGATTACCTGCTGCTCGGCGCCGTCATCGTTATTCCCATCTTCATCCTCATCCGCCTTCTGAGCTATCGCCGCTGACCATGCTGACCCGTCGCACCTTTCTTGCCGCTTCGGCGGCGGCCATCGCGGCGCTTGCAGCCGGCTGTTCCACCACCAGCGTGCTGACGCCCTCGGCCGGCACCGGCAGCGACCAGACGGCCGCCTCGCTCGGCCTCGTCAACAAGCTCCGCGCCGAGCGTGGCCTGTCGGCGCTCGTCATCGACAAGCAGGCGCAGCGCGCCGCCATGGACCAGGCGAGCCGCATGGCCTCCGCCGGCAAGATGGAACACAATATCGGCTTCGGCGCGAATTTCCTGAAGCGCATGAAGGGCATGGAGGTGGCGCTGCCGGCGGCGGAAAACATCGCGGTCGGCCAGGACAGCGCCGCGGAAGCCTTCGACGCCTGGTATCGCTCGCCGAAACATCTCGTCAACATGCTGGGCGCCGACTATCGCGGGCTCGGCGTCGCCATGGTTTCCAATCCGGCTTCGGGCGGGCAGCCGTATTGGGCGATGGTGCTGTCAGGCTGAGCGCTTCGCCCCTCACCCTAACCCTCTCCCCGCAAGCGGGGAGAGGGGACGTGGCTCATGTCGCCATGCCGTGGCGCACGGCTTAGAAACAATGGGTGAGTAACTCGGCGAGCGGCGATGTTTCTTCCTTCTCCCCGCTTGCGGGGAGAAGGTGCCGGCAGGCGGATGAGGGGCTGGAAAGCCATGAGGGGGGAGTTTGCATGAATGCCACGGCAGTAAGCGAAAACGACGGGTCCGGTCCCTTCGAGGTGACGCACCGGCTGGTGCTGGCGATCGCCATTCCCATGACGCTCGGCTTTCTCACGACGCCGCTGATCGGCCTGACGGATACGGCGGTGGCCGGGCGCCTCGGCTCGGCGGATGCGCTGGCCGGCATGGCCGTCGCCGCCATCATCTTCGACCTGCTGCTCGGCAGCTTCAATTTTCTGCGCGCCTCGACGACGGGACTGGTGGCGCAGGCCTTCGGCCGCGGCGACCGGCGTGAGGAACAGGCGGTCTACTGGCGCTCGCTCACCATCGCGCTCTGTTCGGGCTTCGTGCTGATGCTGCTGTCGCCGCTGTTGCTGTCCGGCGGGCTTTTCCTGATGGCGCCGACGCCTGAGGTGGCCGAGGTCGCCTCGACCTATTTCATGATCCGGGTGCTCTCCGCCCCCATGGCGCTCGCCAACTATGCGTTGCTCGGCTTCGTGCTCGGGCGCGGGCAGGGCATGACGGGGCTGCTGTTGCAGGCGATCATCAACGGCATCAACATCGTGCTGTCGATCACGCTCGGCCTCGGGCTCGGCTGGGGCATTGCCGGCATCGCCTGGGGCACGTTCACAGGCGAAACGGTGGGCATGCTGGCCGGGCTTGCCATCGTCGTCTCGCGCTTCGAACGCGCCGACCGGCCCTCGCGGGCGGAAATCTTCGCGCCGGCACGGCTGAAGGCGCTGTTTTCGCTCAACCGCGATATCATGATCCGCACTTTCGTGCTGATCGGCGCCTTCGCCATCATGACCCGCATCGGCTCCTCGATGGGGCCTTTGGCGCTGGCGGCCAATGCGGTTCTCATGAACATCTTCCTCGTCGCCGGCTATTATCTCGACGGCATCGCCAATGCGGCGGAGCAGCTTGTGGGCCGCGCCTTCGGGGCGCATTTCAAGCCGGCCTTCGACCGGGCGGTGAAGCTCACATGTCTCTGGTCGCTCGGCCTCGGCGTCGTCACCACCGGGCTTTTCCTGATCTTCGGAGCTGATATCGTCGGCCTGTTGACGACGACGGAAAGCGTGCGGGCCGAGGCGGCGAAATACCTGCCCTGGGCGGCGCTGACGGCGATCACCGGAGCGCTGGCGTTCCAGATGGATGGCGTGTTCATCGGCGCGACCTGGTCGAGCGCCATGCGCAATATGATGCTTTTGGCCTTCGTCGGCTATCTCGCGGCGCTTGCCGTCTTCGTGCCGCTGTTGGGCAATCACGGCCTGTGGCTGGCGCTCAATCTCTTCCTGGCTTTCCGGGGGATTTTTCTGGCGCTGCGCCTGCCGGCACTCGCCGGCCGGCAGTTTTCCGTGGCAAACCGGAGCTGATCTCCGGCGAGGCAGCCGGCATTCAAGCCGGCTGGATGCGTCCGAGGTTCAGACCCAGGAGATCGAGAGGGTTTTCCGGCCGTTTCGATTTTTCGCCGTCTTCCGCGTAGATATCGGCCCTGGCGCGCAGCCAGTGCGTATATTCGCGGCCTTCCGGCCGGCCTTCCTCTTCCCAGATCTCGTGCGCCCTTTTGCGGATCCGTTCGTTTTGATCGTCCATGGTGTCATCCCTTCCTGGCCTTTTGGCCGTTATCAGGCGGGATCGGTGCAGGCTACCGTCGATGCGAATCGGCTTCTGCCGAACACTCCACCCGCAAGAGCTAAACCCTGAGGGAGGACTTTGGTTCCGCTGTGACGCGGGCGTGGCGATCAGAGGGCGCGATCGGCCCAATGGCTTGTGCGGGTGCCGCGCAGCGCGGAAATCGAAGCGATCTGCTCGCGATCACAAATGCGCGAGAGGCCGCCGACGATTTCGCCCGGTAGCGTCGGGCCGGCATAGACCATGCAGGAATAGAGCTGCACGAGGTTGGCGCCGGCGCGGATCTTCTCCGCCGCCGTCTCCGCCGAGGAGACGCCGCCGACGCCGATGATCGGCAGGGTTTCTCCGACGCGCCTGCGCATCTTGGCCAGCACCACCGTGGACTTTTCGAAGAGCGGTTTTCCCGAGAGGCCGCCGGCCTCGCCTGCATGGGTGACGTTGCGCAGGCCGGCGCGCGACAGGGTGGTGTTGGAGACGATCAGGCCGTCGAGCGGATGGGCGAGCGCCACCTCGGCGATGTCGTCGAGGCCTTCCTCGGTGAGATCGGGCGCGATCTTCAGGAAGACCGCAACCTGGCGGCCGCTGCGCGTCGCCTCTTCGGCGCGGGCGGAAAGCACGGCGGAGAGCAGCGCATGCAGGCTTTCCTTCGCCTGCAGGTCGCGCAGGCCCGGCGTGTTGGGCGAGGAAATGTTGGCGGTGAAATAGCGCGCGACATCGTAAAAGGTGCGGATGCCGGCGACATAATCGGCGATGCGGTCTTCGCTGTCCTTGTTGGCGCCGATATTGACGCCGATCAGCGCATCGCGCCGGCAAGCCTTCAGCCGTTCCAGCGCGGCGGCATGGCCTTCATTGTTGAAGCCGAGGCGGTTGATGACGGCATCGTCCTCGACGAGGCGGAAGATGCGCGGCTTCGGGTTGCCTGCCTGCGCGCGCGGCGTCACCGTGCCGATCTCGGTGAAGCCGAAGCCGAGGCGCAGCAGCGCTTCCGGCACCTCGGCATTCTTGTCGTAGCCGGCGGCGAGGCCGATCGGATTGGGGAAGGTCAGGCCGGCGATGGTCTGGGCCAGCCGCGGATCGGCCTTGGCGGGGCAGGCGGGCACGATACCGGTCTTCAGCGCGGTGATGGACAGGCCATGCGCGGTTTCCGGATCGAAGAGGAAGAGGCCCTTGCGGCCAAGCGTCGAAAGCAGGGACATCACAGCATCTCCGGAAACTGGTGGGCGCCATCGGGACCGAGCGGCAGGGGTTTTTCCCAGAGCACGGCGGACAGCGGCAGGGCGGCATAGAGGTGGGGGAAGAGATCGCCGCCGCGCGAGGGCTCGAAGACCAGCTTCTCGCCGAGCGCGTCACCATCCACGGCCACGAGCAGCAGGTCCGTCTGGCCGGCAAAATGGCGGGCGGCGGTTTCCTTCGCCTGGGGAGCGGTGGAGAAATGGATATAGCCGTCGGTCAGGTCGATGGCGGCACCCTCGAAAATCCCGGCCGCTTTGGCATTTTGCCACAGACTTGCCGGAACGATCTTGTAGATTGTTTTGGCCATCTCGTCCGTTTCTCCCTTGCCTGCCGTGTTCAACGGTAGCGCTTGCCGCAAAGAACGGCTGTTGTCCACGGCTCCTGGAGGATTTTGCATGCGAATCTCTGCTCTGCCCCTGACCTTCGCCGCTTTCGTCCTCGCAGGCTCCGCCCATGCGGACGGCGAGGGGCGCTACCGCATGGAAAAGACCGATACCGGTTTCATCCGCCTCGACACCGCCTCGGGCGATATCTCGCTCTGCCGGGAGAAGGACGGCCAGATCGTCTGCCGCATGGCGGCCGACGAGCGCGCGGCCTTCGAGAAGGAACTCGACCTGCTCACCAAACGCGTGGAAGCATTGGAAAAGGGCGGTACAACCGCTCTGACGGATGCAAAACCCTCGCTACCGACGGATGAAGAGATTGACCGGACCATGACCGTCATGGAAAAGATGATGCAGAGGTTCATGGGCATCGTGAAAAACCTCGAGGACGGAGAGGAGAAAGCCGTTCCCGAGAAAGGCGCGGACCCGCAGAAGACCTGACGGAGAGCCTGCGCCCGCGCCGCCTCCGTCGTCAGGTCCCATACTCTTGGGCCATTTACTCTTGGGAGGGAGCGCATGGCATCGGCACTCACGATCATCATCGCGGACGACCATCCGCTGTTTCGCGGCGCCCTGAAACAGGCGCTGACGGGCATGGACGGCAATCCCGATATCGTCGAGGCCGGGGATTTCGAGGCGGCGCGCAAGGCCGCCGAGACAAACCCCAATGCCGACCTGCTGCTGCTCGATCTCGCCATGCCCGGCGTCAGCGGCCTTTCGGGCCTCATCTCGCTGCGCGCCGAATTCCAGAGCCTGCCGGTCGTCATCGTCTCGGCCAGCGACGATCCCGTCACCATCCGCCGCGCGCTCGATCTCGGCGCCTCCGGCTTCATCTCCAAATCGGCCTCCATCGAGGATATCCGCGAGGGCATCGCTTCGGTGCTGGCCGGCAATATCTATACGCCCGGCGGCTATGTGCGCGGGCCGGAGCAGGACAGCGAGGTGGCCGATCTCATCGCACGGCTGCGCACGCTGACCCCGCAGCAATCACGCGTGCTCGCCATGCTTGCCGAGGGCCTGCTCAACAAGCAGATCGCCTACGAACTCGGCGTCTCCGAGGCCACCATCAAGGCGCATGTCTCGGCGATCCTCCTGAAGCTCAATGTCGACAGCCGCACCCAGGCAGTCATCCAGCTCGGCAAGATCGGCGCGGCACAGGCGGCGGCTTGAAGGTTCCAG
>CBFGOD010000269.1:0-6322 GCA_965650295.1 uncultured Shinella sp.
CTGGCCGAGCGCATCTGAGGGCGGCATGGGGGAGGGGGTAGCAACCGTTCCGACCGTCGATCGCCGCGCCGTTTTGCGTGCGGCGGCGCTCTGGCTCGCGTTCCTCGCGCCGTTCTTCTACCTGACCTACGGCGTGGCGAACTGGCTGGCTTCGCAGCGCGCCTCCGTGCCCAACCTCGCCTTCGGTTGGGAGCGGCAGATTCCCTTCCTCGCCTGGACGATCGTGCCCTACTGGTCGATCAACGCCTTCTATGCGCTCTCGCTCTTCGTCAACGAGACGCCGGAGGCCGTCGGGCGGCTGGCGCGGCGCTATCTGACGGCACAGATCGTCGCCGTCGCCTGCTTCCTCGCCTTCCCCTTGCAGGCGATCTTCGTGCGGCCGGAAACGCATGGCCTGCCGGGCTTCATGTTCGATGTGCTCGGCGGTTTCGACAAGCCGTTCAACCAGGCGCCCTCGCTGCATATCGCGCTGCTGGTCATCATCTGGGACCATTGGCGCGGCCGGCTGCGTGGTGCGGTGCTGGCGCTCTGGCATGTCTGGAGCCTGCTGATCGGCCTGTCGGTGCTGACAACCTGGCAGCACCATATCATCGATATCCCGACCGGCGCGCTGCTCGGCGTCTTCGCGCTCTGGCTCTTCCCGGTGCAGGGTCCTTCGCCGCTTGCCGGTTTTCGCCGGACGCAAGACGGCAAGGCGCGGCGGCTGGCAGGCTTCTATGCCGCCGGTGCCGCCACCTTCCTGTTGCTGACCGTTCTCGCGACACGTGATTCCGGCGCTGGCCTTCTCCTCCTCTGGCCGGCTTTGGCACTCGCCATCGTCGCTCTCGGCTATGCCGGTGCCGGTCCTGATGTCTTCCAGAAGCGTGCGGATGGGCGCATCAGCCTTGCCAGCCGCTGGCTGCTCTGGCCCTACCGCCTCGGCGCCCGGCTGAACGTGCTCTGGTGGACGCGAAATCTCGCCCGCGCCGTCGAGCTTGCTGATGGCGTCTTCCTCGGCCGTACCCCCAAGCGCTCCGAGCTTTCGACCTATGTCGCCGTGATCGACATGACGGCGGAAATGCCGGCCATCGCCGCCCCCGGCCTCACATGGCACGCTTTTCCCTCGACGGACCTTCTTCCACTCGAGGTCGGCCGCATCCGCGAGGCGGCCCTTGCAGTTGAAGACGCCAGCCGGCATGGGCCGGTCCTCATCTGCTGCGCCCTCGGCTTCCAGCGCAGTGCCGCGGTCGCCGCCTGCTGGCTGATCCGCGCGGGACATGCCGCCAACGCCGCGATTGCCGGCGAGCGGATCAAGGCGGCGGGACGCCCCGTGCATCTGCGGCCCGAGATTTTTGCCGCCATCGACGAGGCGGCACAATGAGTGACTGGAAGACACTGACGAACGATGCCGTCAGGCGCCTGCGCCGCAACGCTTTTGCCGGCGGCGGGGCGGCCTTGCTGATTCTCGCCATCGCCCCGCCAACCGCAGGGGCGGAAGGTTTTGCCGGGCCGCTCGCCTGGTGGTTGCTCTTCGCCTTCTGCATCCCGCCACTTGCCGTCTCCGTCCACCTGCTCTTCGATGCCGCCCTGTTCCGCCTGGCCGCGTCCTGTGACGAGGAGACGGCGGGGCTCAGCGCAATCGACGATGTGCTTGCCCGCATGGGCCTGCGTTCCGCGAACCCCGTTCCGGCCTCCTTGGCGGATCGCCTCGCGGGATGCGGTCGGCTCCTCCGGTTGCAGCGCATCGCGCTCTCGATCGGCGTTGCGCTCTACCTCGTCCTGCTGCTCGACATGATCGCGGGAGGCGGCACGGTATGATGGATGGAGCGTCCCTTTTGCAAATGGCGGCCGGCGCGGTGCTCGCGGGCCTTTCCCGCGCGGTGACGGGCGTGCGGCCGATCTGGGCCGGCACCGGGCCGAACGGCCGGCAGCGCATCTATTTCGCCAACCATGCGAGCCACGGCGATTTCATCCTCGTCTCGACCTGCCTCACCCCGCCCGAGCGTGCCCGCACCGCCGCCGTCGCCGGGGCGGACTACTGGAATGCCGGAAAAGTCAGGCGCTTCATCGCAAACAGGCTGCTGCGCACCGTTCTCGTCGAGCGCAACTGGGTGGAGCGCGCCGCGGATCCCATGCAGGTCATGCTGTCGGCGCTCGATGCCGGCCAGTCGCTGATCTTCTTTCCCGAGGGCACGCGCAACATGACGGAGGAGCCGTTGCTGCGCTTCCGCTCCGGCCTCTACAACCTTGCCTGCGCCCGGCCGGATGTCGAGCTCGTGCCCTGCTGGATCGAGAACATGTCGCGCGTGCTGCCCAAGGGCGCCGTGCTGCCGATCCCGCTTCTGTGCCGCGTCGTGTTCGGCACGCCTGTCGTGTTGCAGGAGGGCGAGGATCGCAAGGTGTTTCTCGACCGCGCCCGCAATGCCCTTCTCACGCTCGCGCCCAACAGGGATGGAACCCGCCGATGAACGACGACACGACCTGCCTTTTCTGGGGCCTCGTCGCTATCCTCACCACGGCAAGCCTCGTTGCCGCCGTGCTTTCCTGGCGCAGCCCCAAACCACTGCCGGAAACGCTGGAAAATCTCAATGCGCGCATAAAAGCCTGGTGGATCATGGTGGCAGGCATCAGCATCGCCTTCCTGTTCGGCACCGGCGGCGTGATCCTCCTCTTCGCCTTCGTCTCCTTCGCGGCGTTGCGCGAATACGTGACGCTCACCAACACCCGCCGTGCCGACCGCTGGACGCTGATCGGCATGTTCCTGATCATCATCCCCGCGCAATATTATTTGATCTGGATCGACTGGTACGGGCTCTATTCGATCTTCATCCCCGTCTACTGCTTCCTCGCGATGCCGGCACTGACGGCCATTCGCGGCGATACCTCGCGCTTCCTCGAGCGGGTCAGCGAACAGCAATGGGGCATCATGCTCTCGGTCTATTGCATCAGCCACGTGCCGGCGCTGGTGACGCTGCCCATTCCCGGCAACGAGGGGCGCGGTCTGCTGCTGATCGCCTTCCTGATCGCCACCGTTCAGGGCAGCGACGTCTTGCAATATATTTTCGGAAAGCTTTTCGGCCGCCACAAGATCGCGCCCAATGTCTCGCCCTCGAAAACCTGGGAAGGCCTGATCGGCGGCATCGTGAGCGCATCGGCGCTGGGCGCCGGGCTCTACTGGCTGACACCCTTTTCGCCCTATGAGGCGGGGGTGCTCGCGGGCCTTGCCTGCATCATGGGCTTCTTCGGCGGCCTCGTCGCCTCCGCGATCAAGCGCGACCGCGGCGTCAAGGACTGGGGCCACCTGATCGAGGGCCATGGTGGCATGCTCGATCGGGCCGACAGCCTCGTCTTCGCCGCCCCCGTTTTCTTCCATATCGTGCGTTATGCCTGGACATGACGGCCGATCCGTCAAGGGATGTTAACCATTGCCGGTATCCAAAAATTAGGGAGTTGTACGCATTCTTGATTCTCGTCTGGCGTGCAAATGTCAAATGGTGACACACTCGGCGTTTGTGTCTGCCGCCCGCCTCGGGAGTGTCTTGGATGCGTGTCCTCTCGTGCCTCGTCGTGGCACACAATCTGTGGCTTGTCCTGCTTGCGCTTCTCGTCGGCATTGCCGGTAGCTGGGTGACGTTTCGCCTGTTCCGGCAGGCTCAGGCACGCAAAGGCCGCCAGCGCGCCGGCTGGATTTTGCTCGCTTCGCAGGCGGCGGGGTCCTCGATCTGGTGCATGCACTTCATCGCCGTCGTTGCCTATGATGTGGGGGCGGCCTTCACCTTCGACCCTGCCTGGACGATGGTCTCGCTCTTCGTTGCCGTGGCGGGCTGCGCCTTTGGGCTGTGGATTGCACTGTCCAGCGGTCTGCGTGCCGCGCCGGAACTTGGTGGTGCCATCGTTGGCCTCGCCATTTCGGCCATGCACTATAGCGGCATGCTCGCCTTCCGCATCGAGGGGCTCATCGAGTGGCAGGCCGGCTATATCCTGCTTTCTCTGGCTTTTGCCGTGTTTTTCGGTGTGCTTACGTTGCGCCAGGCGGTGCGGCCCTTCGTCCGCGATGCCGGCTATCTCGCGGTCGGGCTTTTCGTGCTTGCCGTCGTCAGCCTGCATTTCACCGGCATGGCGGCATTTGCAGTGACGCCGATTGCCCCGGGCGACCAATCGGCGTCCTCTTCCGCGCTGGCTGCCTTTGCCGTTGTCGGCGTCGGCATGCTGGTGGTCGGTTCCGGCGTCATCAGCTACCTGCTCGATGAACAGGCTTCGCAGGAGACCCTGCGCCGTCTCGAACACCTTGCGCTTCACGATGCGCTGACGGGCCTTGCCAACCGGCCGCGGGCGCTCCTCCATCTCGACACTGCCTTCGCCGAGGCGGAAAAGAGCAAAATGAAGGTCGCCGTCATCGGCATCGACCTCGATCGCTTCAAGGAGATCAACGACGTCTACGGTCACAAGGCCGGCGATGACGTGCTGGTGACGCTCGGCGGACGGCTCGCGGGTCTCCTGCGCGAAGACGAATTCGTCGCGCGTGTCGGCGGCGACGAATTCATAGCGGTGAAGCGGTTTTCGGATCGTACGGCCCTCGACAGTTTCCTTGCCCGTCTCGATGCCGCCCTGACGGCGCCGCTCTCCGTGGCCGGAAACGCCCTGCCGAGCATGGCAAGCATCGGCGTCGCGATCTATCCCGACGACGGGGCGGACCGTGAAATGCTGATCTGCCATGCGGATCTGGCCATGTACCAGTCCAAACACGATCTCTCCCGCCGCATCTCCTTCTACGAGCCGGCGATGGAACAGGCGACCCTCGAGCGCTATGCGCTCGCGCAGGATCTCGGCCGCGCGCTGGAACTCGGCCAGTTCGAGATGCATTATCAGGTGCAGAAAAGCGTGGCCTTGGGCCAGACCGTCGGCTACGAGGCGTTGCTGCGCTGGAACCATCCCGTTCACGGCAATATCTCGCCGGCCGTCTTCATCCCGATCGCCGAGGAGACCGGGCATATCCTGGCGATCGGCGAATGGGTGCTGCGCACCGCCTGCGCGGAGGCCGCCATCTGGGATGCGCCGCACAGGGTCGCGGTCAACCTTTCGCCGGTTCAGGTGATCAACGCCGATATTCCGGCTTTGCTGCGCGCCGTCCTCGTCGAAACGGGGCTGTCGCCGAAGCGGCTCGATCTCGAAATCACCGAATCGACCTTCATTACCGACAAGGCCAAGGCGCTGCACGTGCTGCGCCAGGTCAAGGCGCTCGGCATCTCCCTGTCGATCGACGACTTCGGCGTCGGCTATTCGTCCTTCGACACGCTGCGCTCCTTCCCCTTCGACAAGATCAAGATGGATGGCTGCTTCACGCGCGATGCTGACCGTAGTTCCGAGGCGCGGGCGATCCTGCGCTCCGTGCTGGCGCTCGGTCGCAGCCTCGGCATTCCCGTTCTTGCCGAAGGCGTGGAGACGGCCGAGCAGCTGGCATTGCTCCGGGCCGAAGGCTGCGCGGAGGCGCAGGGCTACTTTCTTGGAAGGCCCGCGCCGATGGAGCGGGTGCGGCCCGTCGCGATGCGGGCCGGATAGACGGTCATCGCCGCTTCGGCATCTGGGCAAGCGGGCCGAGACTGTCGAGATAGGTTGACGCCCCGCCGTTTTCATAGGTCGAGAAGGCGACGTTGCGGTCACGGTAGGATTTGAGCACCTGGCCGAGGCCATTGGCGCCTTCCGCCCGCACCTGGCGCACCAGGCCGAGATCGATGTTGATGGGAAAGATTTCCGTCACCTGGCCGCATTGATGCACGACATTGCCCGTCGGGTCGGCAACAAGCGAGCGGCCGACACCGCCGGCATCGAGCCCGTTCACGTCCACGACGTAGCAGGAAAACATCACCGCCGTCGCCTGCACGATGGCAAGCTCCGCCTTGCGATCCGTCGTGCCCGTCAACACGGGATGAATCAGCACCTCCACGCCTGCGGATGTCAGTGTGCGCGTCGTCTCCGGAAACCAGATGTCGTAGCAGATGGACAGGCCGAAGCGGCCGATGTCAGGCACGTCGAAGATCAGGAACTCGCTGCCGCCGGTCACGCCCGCCTCGAAGGGCATGAAGGGGAACATCTTGTCGTAGCGCCCGACGATCACGCCATCCGGATTGATGACGATGGAATGATTGTAGGTCCGGCCCTCACGATGCACGAAATAGGTGCCGGGGATGATCCAGACGCGGTGCTTTGCGGCAAGTGCCTGGAAGGCCGCCTCATCGAGCGCCGGGTCCGGTGCCATGCAGGCATGCAGCGGGCCATGCATGGCAAGCTCGGAAAACACGATCATGTCCGTGCCGGGATAGAGCGCCATGGTCTTCTCGACCTG
>CBFGOD010000270.1:0-6300 GCA_965650295.1 uncultured Shinella sp.
GGGGTTGAGATCGACAGCCTCGATGCGCGCGGGGTCGGCAATGAGATAGGACATCGCGTTACAGCCGCCCGACGCAATGGTGACGATGGCGTTGCCGGGTTCGATTTTCAGCGCGGCCATATCGACGTCGGGATCTTCCCAGATCTGTGCATAGACGAGATTGCGGAACAGTCGCGAGAAGACATATTCGGACATGCCCGAAGCCGAGAGCAGGGAGTTGCGCCGCACGGCCCGGTTCAGGCGCTTGCCGACCGCCTCCTTGCGCGCTGTGACGGGGGAGAGGGCGGGAGAAGCGACCGTTTCGATCATCGGGCTGGGTTCCTAAGCTGGAATGTCCATATCCACCGCGCGCTGCCACAAGACCTGCGACGCGTGTGCCTGCCGCGCAAGGGACATTCGCTGAGCGGAGCTGTCACAATTGCCCGACGGCATGGGGCAGCGTTTCAACAGATTGCGATGACACCCGCATGACATCCGGATCTTGGTCCACTGCCGATCCCGCTCGTTTGGTGGGAGGAGACGGTGCGGCCCGATGGATAATACGTCGCACCCACCCTGAAGCGAGGCGGCGGGTGTCTGCCCGATATTTGCCACAACCTGGGCCAGTATACGGCCATCAAATCAGGGTTGGGCAGAACATGTCGAATGAAAATGGTGCGGTCGTCAATGAAAACACGTCATCGCGGTTTGTCCGCCTGTTCCTGATCTACCGGCTTTATATTCTTGCCGTTGCCAGCCTCGCCGTCTTTGCCCTCGTCGCCTTCGGCATCTACCGGCTGACGGCGGAGGTTCGGTATGAGGACGTACTGGCGGCGCTTTCGGCGACCTCATGGAGTGCGATTGCGCTTGCCGCTGTGTTCACCGGGCTCAGTTTCCTCGCGTTGATTCTCTACGATGCCAATGCGCTCGATTATATCGGCCGCAAGGCGCCGTTCCCCTCCGTCGCGGTGACGGCCTTCATGGCCTATGCGGTCGGCAATACGGTTGGCTTCGGCCCCTTGAGCGGCGGGGCGATCCGCTTTCGCGCCTATTCCCGCCTCGGGCTGGCGCCCGGCGATATCGCGCGCGTCATTGCTTTCGTCACGCTCGCCTTCGGCCTCGGCCTGCTGTCGGTCAGCGCTCTGGCGGTGCTTGCCGTTGCCCCGCGGGTCGCCAGCATTCTTGGCGTCGATGCCTTCTGGCTGCGCGCCTTAGCGCTTGTGATCGTCGCGGCGCTGGTCGGCGTGTTTTACGTCGGCCGCAATGGACATGTGCTCAGCTTCAGGGGATTTGCGCTGCGGCTGCCGGACAGCCGCACGACATCCCGCCAGTTTCTCGTCTCGGCCTTCGACATCGCCGCAGCCGCCTCCGTGCTCTACGTGCTCTTGCCCGACACTCATGTCGGCTGGCCGACCTTCCTTGCGGTCTATGCCGTGGCGATCGGCTTTGGTGTGCTCAGCCATGTTCCGGCTGGTCTCGGCGTTTTCGAGGCGGTCATCATGGCGGGGCTTTCCAATGCCATCAGCGTCGACCAGTTGCTCGGCAGCCTCGTGCTTTATCGCCTGATCTATTATGTGCTGCCGCTGTTGCTTGCGACCGTGCTGCTCCTGATCACCGAGACGCGGCAACTGGTGCTGAGGCCCGGCGTTGCCGAGGCGGCGCAGCTCGCGGGCAAGCTGGCGCCAGCGCTGATCTCCACGCTCTCGCTGGTGCTCGGCACCATGCTGATTTTTTCGAGCGTGGTGCCGACGCCCGATTCGGATCTCGATTTTCTCGCGGGCTACCTGCCGCTGCCGATCGTCGAGAGCGCGCATTTCCTGTCAAGCCTGCTCGGCCTCCTGCTCATCGTCGCCGCCCGCGGGCTCGGGCAGCGGCTGGACGGCGCCTGGTGGGTGGCGCTGGTCGGTGCATCCGTCGCCTTCGCTTTTGCGTTTCTCAAGGCCATCGCCGTTTTCGAGGCGGGGCTGCTTGCGCTTTTCATCGTTGCGCTGCTCGCCAATGCCCGGGCCTTCGACCGGCATTCCTCCCTGCTGCGGCAGGCGCTGGGGCCATCCTGGCTTGCCGCGATCGCGGTCATCATCGTCACGGCGATGCTCATCCTGCTCTTCGTATACCGGGATACGGAATATACCCACGAACTGTGGTGGCAGTTCGAATTTTCCGAGGAGGCGCCGCGCGGCCTGCGGGCACTCCTGGCGCTTGCCATAACCTCCTCGGCACTTGCGCTGTTCAGCCTGTTGCGGCCGGCGCATTTCCGCACGGAGGGGCCGACCCCGGAGGAACTGAAGCAGGCGGTCGCCATTACCATGGGCCAGGACCTCGCCGACGCCAATCTCGTGCGCATGGGCGACAAGCGGTTGCTGTTTTCGCCATCCGGCAGGTCCTACATCATGTATGGCATCCATGGCCGCTCCTGGATCGCGCTCGCCGATCCGATCGGGATGGAAGAGGAGTTTCCGGAGCTCGTCTGGCAATTCGTCGGCGCGGCGCGGGCCGGCGGCGGGCGGGCGGCGTTCTATCAGATTTCGCCGATCCTGCTTTCTGCCTGCGCCGATGTCGGGCTTCGCGCCTTCAAGCTCGGCGAACTTGCCGTCATCGATCTTCCGCAGTTCGAAATGAAAGGCAGCCGGTTTGCCAATCTGCGGCAATCGCACAATCGCGGGCTGCGCGACGGACTTACCTTCACCGTCATGCCGCCCGAGCATGTCGCTGCCATCCTGCCGGCTCTGCGCGCCGTTTCCGACAGCTGGCTCGACCATCACGACGCCAAGGAAAAGACGTTTTCGCTCGGCGCCTTCGAGGATGACTACGTGCTCGAGCAGCCCGTCGCCGTGGTGCGTCTTGCAGACGATATCGTTGCTTTCGCCACGCTGATGGTGACCGACACGAAAGCGGAGGCGACCGTGGACCTGATGCGCTTTGCCCCCGAGGCGCCGAAAGGGACGATGGATTTTCTCTTCGCCAGCATTCTCGAATATCTGCGCGACGAGGGATACCGGCAATTCAATCTCGGCATGGCGCCGCTTTCCGGCATGGCGCAGCGCGAGGCGGCACCCGTCTGGGACCGCGTCGGCGGGATACTGTTCGAACACGGCGAACGCTTCTACAACTTCAAAGGCCTGCGCGCCTTCAAATCGAAGTTCCATCCGCGCTGGGAGCCGCGCTATCTTGCGGTATCGAATGCCACGGGTGCGGCACTTGCGCTGATGGACGTGACTTTCCTCATCGGTGGCGGCGTCAAAGGAGTGATTTCCAAATGAAGGCTTTTCGTCCGCTCACGCTCGCCGCCCTTCTCGCCTGCATCGTGCCCCTGGCTGGCCTTGCGCAGGAGAGCGACAAGACCTTTGCGACCGGCATGATTCCCGCCGGCCACATCCTGATGCCGGATGACGCGCCGAATGGGAGCGTCTTTCTGATCTCCGGCGCGAACGGTTGGGGCGAGGATGAGGACAAGGAGGCCGCCGATCTCGTTGAAAAGGGCGTGGCCGTGGTCGGCATCGATTTTCCGTCCTATCTCAAAGCCCTGCAAGCCGATGACGGGGACTGCGTCTATATGATCTCCGACGTGGAATCGCTTGCCCATCAGGTGCAGCGGGCCGGCGGCGCGACGAGCTACAATCCTCCCCTCATTGCCGGTATCGGCGAGGGTGGTGCGCTGGCGCTTGCGATGATCGCCCAGAGCCCTGCCGCGACGATCGGCGAGGCCATCGCCGTCGATCCCGAGGCCGGCATTCCACTCGACAAGGTTCTTTGCACGCCCGCTTCCAAGACGAAGGCGGATGGCCGAACCATCTATGGCCTTTCCGACGGGCCGCTGCCGGCGCCGGTGACGGTGGTTTTCACCGACAAGGCGTCGCAAGCCGGCCGCGACCACGTCGCGGCGTTGCAACAGACGCACGCCGATATCGATGTCCGGGACGACACGGATCCTGCGCCAGATGTCCTGGCACAGACGCTCGCCGACCGCATCGACGCGGCCGGCGACACGGACAGCCCGCTCGGCCTGCCGCTCGCGGTTCTGAAGGCGACGCCGGCTTTCGATACGATGGCGGTGGTCTATTCGGGCGACGGCGGCTGGCGGGATATCGACAAGCAGGTGGCCGGCGCCTTGCAGCAGCGCGGCATTCCCGTCGTCGGCGTGGATTCGCTGCGATACTTCTGGTCCGAGCGCAAGCCGCAGGAGACGGCGGACGACCTGTCTCGCATCATCGAGGCCTTTCGCAAGGAGTGGAACGTCAAGCACGTCCTGCTCGTCGGCTATTCCTTCGGTTCGGATATCCTGCCGGCGACCTACAACCTGCTTTCGCCTGAAGACCGAGCCCGCGTGCCGCAGCTCACGCTCATGGCGCTCTCCCATCAGGTCGATTACGAAGTCTCCGTGACCGGCTGGCTTGGTGTCGCAGGCGAGGGTGCCGGCGGCGATCCCGTCGATGATATCGCCAAGATCGATCCCAAAAGGGTGCAGTGCATTTCCGGCACGGAGGAAGACGACGATCCTTGCCCGACGCTCAAGGCCTCGGGTGTGGAGTCGATTGCCATCGAAGGCGGGCATCATTTCGACGGCGATTACGAAGCTCTTGCCGACCGCATCATCGCCGGGCTCAAGGCAAGGCTTCAGGCAAAATGAGCCGCGTCGCGGCGGCCGCTGCGGAAGATTACGAAACCGTCATGGAAGAAAGTGTTTCGCTGGCCGGCGCAGATCAGCTCAAGTCTTTGAATGATCAGCGGTTTTCCGAAAATTGTCGGGCAGGAATTCCTCAATCCCGGCAATACTTTGGCAGAAATGCCGGCCGAAACTTTATTTAATTGTAACATGACCCGGGCCGATGAGCGGGCCTATAGATGATGTCAGGCTGGATGCCGCCGGCGGAAATAAACCGCGACGCGACGACACCGGACAGCCTGGGGGAGGAAACCTCCCCATTCATCGAGGATACGCATCATGCGCTCGACATTCAAAACCATCGCCTTCGCAACCATTGCGCTCTCGCTCGCCACCGGCGGTGCTTTCGCCGCCAGCGGGCATGAAAAGCACGAGAACTCCGCGGTCAGCATGGGCGGACACGATTCCGAACCTCTCGTTCAGCCGATGCCCGCCGTTATCGCGCAGACACCAGTCTACAAGCCGCACCTCAACCAGGTTCTCGCCGGGGTTCGTGCGGCCGACGCAAGGATCGAGCGGGACCAGGCCGTACACAAGCTTTCGGCCAGCGCCGCGCGCAGGCTCGAAGGGGAGGCCGGCAGCATCCGTAGCCGTGCCATGACCGTCGCCGATATGCACAACGGTGCGATCCCGACCGCAACCTTCCTGCGCCTGAAGGGTGACATCCGTGCGCTTGACCGAAATATCGCCCGGTTGAGTTGATCGTTCCTGCCGGCGGGCGATCCTGCGTCCGCCGGATGAGCCACGCCGCTCCGCCCTAGGAGGCCGGCGTCGGGGCGCCGCCTCACCATAGGGGCCTGCCCGCTTCTTTCCCATCAACCTGAAACGAGATCGGCCGCCTTGCACCTGCGGTCCGGTTTCGTGCGCTCCGGTACTGACCCAAAAGCACCGGGGCGCCGAACAAAGGAAGACGACCATGACCAGAATTCTTGAAAAACCCCGACTTATTCAAAAGCATCGTGTCGCAGCGCTTCTCGGCGTTGCCCTGCTGGTGGTGCCCGTGGCCGCCTCCAGCCTTCTCGGCACGCAGGCCGCGCAAGCCGCCGCGCCGCAAAGTTTCGGTTCGGCCCTTGCGGAGGGCTCGTTTGCAGCCATCGTCTCGGCCGACAAGCCCGCCGTCGTCACCATCACGACCACGCTGAAGGCCGAGAACGCCTCTGCCGACGGCACCTCGCCCTTCGGCGGCGACAGCCCATTCGACCAGCAGTTCCGCGACTTCTTCGGCGAACGGCAGATGCCGGCGCCCGACCAGCGTCCGAGCGGCAAGGCCGAGGCGCTCGGCTCCGGCTTCGTCTTGACGCGCGACGGTTATATCGTGACCAACAACCACGTCATCGACAAGGCGAGCACGATCAAGGTGACCCTGGATGACGGTACGGAACTGCCCGCCAAGCTGGTCGGTGCCGATCCAAAGTCCGACCTCGCCGTGGTGAAGATCGAGACGGACAAGCCGCTCGCCACCATCGACTGGGGACAGTCGGACAAGTTGCGCGCCGGCGATCCGATCCTTGCCATCGGCAATCCGTTCGGCATCGGCACGACGGTGACGGCCGGCATCGTCTCGGCCCGTGGACGTGACCTGCACAGCGGACCCTATGACGATTTCATCCAGATCGACGCGCCGATCAACCACGGCAATTCCGGCGGCCCGCTTGTCG
>CBFGOD010000271.1:0-6299 GCA_965650295.1 uncultured Shinella sp.
GCCTGATTTGGCGCAGAAAGCCGAAAAGGCCGTGGCGACCCCGCCACGGCCTCTTCGTTTCAGTTGACGCTCACCGGCTTGGAGCGCATGCGCGAAACGGTCTCGCGCTCCGCCCGCTTGCAGCGCATCGGCGGCAGGCCGCGATCCATCAGCGCCATATCCTCCAGCACCATCTCGCCCATCTTCTTGAAGGCGCTGTCGAGCGCGCCGGCGCGGTGCGCCGAACGCACGAAGCCCTTCAGATTGCGCACCGGATGATCGACCGGCAGCGGCTCCTCGGGATAGACATCGCTCGCCGCGACGATATGGCCGCGCTCCACCGCCGCCATCAGCGCCGGGAAGTCCACGACATCGGCCCGGCTGAGCAGGATGAACGCCGCGCCCTTGCGCATCGCGGCGAAGGCCTCGGCATCGAGAAAACCCTTGTTCTCGCTGGTCACCGAGGCGACGACGAAGACGAAATCGCTCATTCCCAGCACTTCGGAGAGCGAGGCCGGCTCGACGCCCGCCTCGCGCAGGATCGACGGCGGAAGCCAGGGATCAAAGACGCGGATTTTCGCACGGAAGCCCGTGAGGACCCGATTCAATGACCGGCCGAGATCGCCGAAGCCAACGATGCCGATCTCCGAGCCCGACAGAAGCCGCGCCGAGGCATTGCCCTCGCCGCCCCAGAGTTCGCGACCCTCACGAAAGGCGACATCGGCATCGATCACGCCGCGCGCCAGGTTCAGCGCCATGGCAAGGCCGAGCTCAGCGACCGGCTCGGCGAAGACCTGCCCCGTCGTCACGACATGAATGCCGCGGGCAAACAGGATTTCGTAGGGCATGTTGTTGAGGAGATTGCTCTCGACATTCAGGATGGCGCGCAGATTGGGCATGCGGCCGAGCGTTTCCGCCGAAAGCGGCGGCTGGCCGATGATATAGCGCGCCTCCGACAGTACGGCATCACCGAGCCCGGCGATATCTTCAGGATCGGCCTCGATAATGCGATAGGTGCGGCGCAGTTCCGCCTCGGTCTGGGGCGTGAAGATGAGATCGAGCGTGCGCGGCTCGGGCGCGCTGATCACCAGCGGCAGTGTATCGTCTGTCATGGCTCCTCCGAATATGCGTCCACGCTGTGGTAGCACGGGCGTGAGGAGCTTGCGACTAGTACCCCAGGCCGCGTAAAGCGCGCACGCTGGACGGCGGCAGGGCCGTGCCGCTTGCGGTTATGCCGTTCTGTTCGCAGACATACATGTTGCGCGGCATCCAGCGGAAATCGCGGTCGCGCGCATAACCCACCGTCGGTTCGCAGGCCACCTGCCCCTTACTCTTGTATTCATCGGTGGCGTCGCTCGGCGTCACGCCGGGCAGGTCCTTGAAAACCTGCGCCTGGCCGCCGGCGGCGGACAGAAGGAGGGCCAGAAGGGCAAGGGTGGCTCGTGTCTTCATCGTTTCACCCGGCTGCAGCCGGCCTTTCGCAATCCACAAAGAGATACCCCCGGCCGGCGACATGCGCTATAGGCCTGCGAGCATTCCAATTGGTTAGATGGGGTTTTTCATGGCAAGTGCAATCCGGTATCACGAAGGTGACATCTCGGCGGCCGATGCGGCCCGCTATACGGGGGCGATCGCCATCGATACGGAAACGCTCGGCCTCATTCCGCGCCGCGACCGGCTCTGCGTCGTCCAACTCTCCTCCGGCGACGGTTCCGCCGATGTCATCCGCATCGCCGCCGGCCAGAAGGAAGCCCCGAACCTCGTCGCGATGCTGGAAGACCCGAGCCGCCAGAAGATCTTCCACTACGGCCGTTTCGACATCGCGGTGCTGTTCCACACCTTCGGCGTCACCACGACGCCGGTCTTCTGTACCAAGATCGCCTCGCGCCTGACGCGCACCTATACCGACCGCCACGGCCTGAAGGAAAATCTCAAGGAAATGCTCGACGTCGACATTTCCAAGCAACAGCAGTCGTCCGACTGGGCGGCTGAGACCCTGTCGCAGGCACAGCTCGAATATGCCGCCTCCGACGTGCTGCATCTTCATGCCCTGCGCGACAAGCTCATGGCCCGCCTCGTGCGCGACGGCCGGCTTGCCCATGCCGAAGCCTGCTTCACCTTCCTGCCGACGCGCGCCAAGCTCGATCTCATCGGCTGGGAAGAGACCGACATTTTCGCCCACAGCTGAGTCCTGCCGTGCAGAACGGACAGCAGCACCAGACCGGCCCGACGCTGGAGCCTCTGCGCCGGTTCATTCGCGGCCGGCTTGCCGCCTTGCCGCCGGGTCTTTCGGAATTCATCCTGTTCGGCTTGAAACAGGCCTGGGCTTGCCTGTTCGGCGGGCTGATGCTCGGGCTGATCATCCTCACCAAGCTCGTCTGGCAGCCGGACTGGCCGCTTCATCGCTATGACGCGCTCTTCCTGATGGCACTCGCCATTCAGGTCACGTTCCTGCTTTTGAAGATGGAGACGCTGGAGGAAGCGAAGGTCATTCTCATCTACCATGTCGTCGGCACCGTCATGGAGATCTTCAAGGTCCATATGGGCTCCTGGACCTATCCCGAGGCGGCGCTGATCCGCATCGGCGGCGTGCCGCTGTTCTCCGGTTTCATGTATGCCTCGGTCGGCAGCTACATGGCGCGCGCCATCCGCATCTTCGATATGCGCTTCACGGATTATCCGCCGTTCTGGACGACGGCGGTGCTGGCGATCGCCATCTACGCCAATTTCTACGCGCACCACTACCTGCCCGATATCCGCATTCCGCTCTTTGCCGCCACCGTGCTGCTCTTCGGGCGGGTGCGCATCCATTATACGGTGGAGACGAAGCCGCGCTGGATGCCGCTGGTGCTGGCCGCGTTCCTCACCAGCATCTTCCTCTGGATCGCTGAAAACATCGGCACGGCGACGGGTGTGTGGCTCTATCCCGGCCAGCATGTCTGGCACATGGTGTCCTTTAACAAGCTTGGCTCGTGGTATCTGCTGCTCTATGTCAGCTTCGTGCTGGTGACGATCGTCTGCCGGCCGCAACCGCCCGAGCCCCCCTCAAATCCGGTAGGCGCAGGCTTAACGCCCGGTTAACGGGCGGGCAGCTATCCTTCAGGTCGATTCTGGAGGTTGCCATCATGTTGACACCCCTGCAGAGCGCGCAGTCCACCGCCGCCGTATCGGCGCTGCAATCGATCGTCACGACGATCGAGGACCGCCAGCGCGAGGAAGCGGAAAAGGCCAGCGGCCGCAAGAAGGACGACCTCGTCCAGCAGGGGCAGCTGCGCCCTGACGATGCCGCGCGCCAGGCCAATGCCCGCATCAACGAACATTTCTTCGGCAACAGCATTCAGGACGGCGACACGCTCGCCAAGCTGATCTCCCGCTTTTCCGATGCGCTCGGCATCGCCCAGCAGGAGGGTGAGACCGCCCGCAACTTCGCCCAGCGCCTCGCCGACCAGCTGACCCTTGTCGATGCCGTCGGGCTTCCCTCGAAGGGCAGCGATATCAATGTTTCGCTGCGGGCGCTCGGCACGACGCTCGATGCCGTCAAGCAGGCGATGAGCGGCCCTTCGGACGATGCTGGCGCCAATCTCGTCGCGCGCCTGGCGCTTGCGACGGGCGTTACACAGGGCGATGACGAAGCCGACGCCGACTACGAGCAGCGCCTCTCGGCGATGCTGACCCGCCAGCGCGGCGAGCTGCCGGCCGATACGGCAACGATCGAGAAGAAGACCGGCCTGACCGATCTCGGCCTGCGCGCCAGCGATCTCGTGGCGGCGATCCGCAACCCCTACGGCGAGGAAGCGGGGCGCGTGAAGGATGCGCTGGCGGAAAAGGCCAAGGACGAAAAGGCGCTGACGCCGGAAATGCAGAAGGTGCTCGCGCGCCTGGAAGACGCCGCGAACCCCAAGACGATCGAGGAGCTGAAGCTCGAGCGCACCAAGCGCGATCCGACCCGCGTCGAGGATGCCGAAACGCGCAAGGAGCGCGAGGACACGATCCAGAAACTCGAGGCTGGCGAAAAGCTCGAAGACATCAAGGATTTGCAGGACGCGATCGGCCGCGCCCATGAGGATACTGCCAAGGGCAAGACGGACGGTAAAACCGGGACCAAGCCGTCACAGGATGCCGTCGATACGATCCAGCTCCTTGCTTCCGGTGCGGAGGCAACCGAGGCCGTTGAAAAGGCGTCGGGAAAACCCGATGACACGCTTCTTGCGCACAAGGACGCGCCTGCGGAAACGACGGGCGAGGCCGTGCGCAATCTTGATGCCGCCGGCACGAGAGAGAAGGATGAGCGGGAGGACGCAAAGAAGGAAATCTTTGCCCTGCGTATCGACGACAACGGGATTTACGACCTGATCACGCGCCAGCTCGTGGCTTAAGCTTCCGGCTTCTTCCTGACGATACCGAGCCTTGCGATCACCTCCGGCGGAATGCCGTAGCGGCGGATCGCGTCCTTCTGGCTGCGCAGGCCGCACATTTCGCGCTGGATGAAGAAGGCCCAGACCTTGTCGGCCGCGTCGTTCAACAGGTCTTCGCGCTCCGGCTCGCCGCAGCCGGCGGCAAGACGCTCCGAGAGCAGCGCGATCGCCTTCTCTACCCTCAGCCCGTGCCGGCCGAGCGAATCCGCCCGCTCCGACATCAGCTCGTATTCGAGGATATTGAGCCCCGTCTCCTTGGTTAAGGAGGGGGCGAGCGCCTGCGGCGGGCGTACCGTCATCTTTCGTCTCCGTCAGGACTTCAAGATGGCGCGGCGAAGCCCGAACGGCAAGACCTCACACCGCGCGGGCGCGCACCTCTTCGAAATGCCAGTCGACGAGCAGCTTGCCGTCGCGCCAGACCGGCTGCAACAGGTTGCGGCGGCCGGCGAGCTGGTCGACGCGCGCACCCTCAAGGCCGATATAGCCCTCGACCACCGCCTGGCGGCCGGCCTTGGAGGCCTTCAGGTTCATGGTCGCCGGACGCTTGTAGACGTCGTGCCAGACACCGGCGGAATCCTGCCGTGCATTGGCCTTCATGGCGAAGGAATAGGTGTCGCGGTTGACGCGCTGGAGCAGGCCCGCGCCCATGCCGAAGGCGATGTTTTCCGCCGAGAAGCCGAAGGCCTCCAACCGGCCGAGAATGAGGCCGATATCGGCGGGCGAGATGCCGTCGCCCTGGATGACGCGCACGCTGTTGTCGAGCACCTTGTAGCCCTTGCCGTTCAGATGCGTGCCGAAGGCATAGGCAAGCTGGCGCAGCACCTGCACCGGGGTTTCGACCGGATCGCCGCTGTCGGGGCGCACGACGAGCGTGCCGCCGGCCGCCTGCACGCGGTCCTTCAGCTCTTTGCCCCAGATTTCCGAGACCGCGTTGTTGATGTCGTAGCTGTCGGAGACGACGGCATAGAGGCCCTTGCCGCCGAACTTGTCGATCATGTTGCCATAGGCCTCGGCTTCATGCTCCTGGCCCCAGGAGGTCATGGTCGAATGCTCGGAGGCGGGAATGGAATAGCCGGCCATGTCGGCACCGTAATAGCGGCGCGCATAAAGCACGGCGCTGACCGTATCCGTGCCCATGAAATTGACGAGATGCGCCGCGCCGCCGATGCCGGCCTGTTCGAAGCTGGTCGTGCCGCGCGCGCCGAAATCATGCAGGCGGAAGGGCAGGACGCTGGCCGGATCGTCGCAGGTCTTCTCCAGGAACGGCTGGATGATCTGCTTCACCTTGCGAGAATTGGAGGCGACCGTGCTCGGATACCAGATGGCGCGCAGCAGCGCCGTCTCGATATAGGAACTCAGCCAGTAGCAGGCCGGATCCGTGTTAACGACCTGCGCCACCGGCACGCCGCGGCGCACCAGCGTGCCCTCCGGCAGCGCCTCGATGAGCAGCGGCAGGTAGCCGCCGTGTTTGTTGACGATATGCGTCCAGCCTTCGCGGTTGAACGGCAAGCCATGCGCCGTAACGATCGCCTCGGCCTCATCCACATCCTGCATGGTCACCGGTTTCGACAGATATTCCTTGAGGAACATCTGAAGACCGAAGAACAGCACTTCAGCATGGTCCGAATGGCCGCGCGCCTCGACATAGGACGAGATGGCGCGCGTTTCCGGCGGATATTGCAGGTAGTGGCTGAACTTGTAGCTATCGGTGTTGAGGATGAGGTTGGTGAGGTTCATCGAAAAGTCTCCGCCGCATCCGCGGCCCGCTTCACCGGCGGCCAACAGTGCGGGCAAGATTTACTTGAGCTGAGCATAAGGGGCAAGGGCCGTCGAAACGGACAATCCGGGGAGGTTTGCTGCATCTGCGAGGCTCTTTGGAATACGTTAGGAATTCGTTAACCATAA
>CBFGOD010000272.1:0-6284 GCA_965650295.1 uncultured Shinella sp.
AAGAGCTTGCCGCCCTCGTCGAGACACTGAATACCGACGAGACCATCCACGGCATCCTCGTCCAGCTGCCGCTGCCCAAACACCTGAATTCGGATCCGATCATCCAGTAGATAAAGCCGGAGAAGGATGTCGACGGCCTGCATGTCGTCAATGCCGGCAAGGTGGCGACCGGCGATCTCGATGGCGGTCTCGTCTCCTGCACGCCGGCCGGCGCCATGGTTTTCGTGCGCCGCGCCGCACCCATGGCGAGGACCTGTCCGGCCTCAACGCGGTAGTGATCGGCCGCTCGAACCTCTTCGGCAAGCCGATGTCGGCTCTGCTGCTCGCTGCCAATGCAACGGTAACGACTGCCCATTCGCGCACCAAGGATCTGGCAGGCGTCTGCCGCAATGCAGATATCCTGGTCGCCGCCGTCGGTCGACAGGAAATGGTCAAGGCGGACTGAGTGAAATCAGGCGCGACCGTCATCGATGTCGGCATCAACCGCATTCCGGCTCCGGAGACGGGCGAGGGCAAGTCACGCATCGTCGGGGATGTCGCCTATGACGAGGTTGCCAAGGTTGCCGGTGTCATCACGCCGGTTCCCGGTATCGCAAGGCAGGCAGGAAGCCATCGAAGGTCTAATCGGCAAAATTCGCCAGGCTGCCGAGTAGGTTGAATTTCCCAGTAGGGAAGTTTGGTTCGAATCCAAGCGAGAGCCGGAAAGCTCGCAGAGACCACCGTGGGTCAGGTATCTGCCGCCACGATTGCTTAACCCTTACATGATTATTCAAAGTTTATCGCGCATGTTCTGCCTACGACGGTTCTCGATGCCCATTTGGCAAATCCAACGGCCAATACCGTTGGCAGGCTTGTATTTTACCCGCCAGCAAGCCTCGGCAGAAGATAGATTTCCACTCCCGCCGGTAGTTCCTTCGACCATGTGTCCCGATAGATTGTTCCGTCTATCGCAACCGCAATCCCGCGATCCATCAGTGGCGCGAGCCCAGGGAACCGTTCGCTTAAGCGCTTGAACAGTTCCCTAATGTTTTTTGCCTCGATCTCGACCTTGCTGTTGCCCTCGGCCGCTGCGGCGAGCGCACCCCAGAGCGTCACCTCGACCATTGCCCCTCCTTAGGCCTCCAGCGCTGCCAGAATGCGCGGCGGCGACATGGGAATATGCTGCATCCGTACACCCACCGCATTGGACACCGCATTGGCCACTGCCGCAAGCGGGGGAACGATGGAGGTTTCCCCGACCCCGCGCACCCCATAGGGATGGTTAGGGTTGGGGATTTCCAGGATCTGCGTGTCGATCATGGGCAGATCCGAACAGACGGGGATGCGGTAGTCGAGAAAGCCCGCATTCTGCAGCCGGCCATCCTTGCCGTAGATATATTCCTCGTTAAGCGCCCAGCCGATGCCTTGCGCGGCGCCGCCTTGGTACTGACCCTCGACATAGGTCGGATGCACGGCTTTGCCGGCATCCTGCACGACGGTGTAGCGCAGGACCTTGGTAGCCCCGGTCTCGGGATCGACCTCGATATCGCAGATATGGGTCGCGAAGGACACGCCGGCGCCATCGGCTACGATCTCGCTATGACCGGCAATCGGGCCACCTGTGGTTCCCGATGCGGCCGCGATCTCCTTCAAAGACAGATTTGGAAGGTTTCCGTGCGTCTCGCCCTTGGCGACGGCATGGCCCTTTTCCCAGGTCACGTCCTCGACCGGAATGTCCCACATCTGCGCCGCACGCGCCCGGAGGATCTTGATGGCTTTGCGGGCGGCGGAGATGGTGGCCATCGAGGACGAGAAGGTTCCGCGGCTGCCGTCGGTCATGTCGTTGTAGCCGAGGCTCGACGTATCGGCGATCACCGCTCTGACCTGCGCGTAGTCGATCCCGAGTTCCTCTGCGGCCACCAGCGACAGCGAGGCGCGTGAACCACCGACATCCACCGTGCCGACAGCAAGCGAGACCGTGCCGTCCATTCCGATGTTCAGATCGGTGCATGTCTGGCCCCCGAAGTTGAACCAGAAGCCGCATGCCATGCCGCGCCCCTGGTTCTCGCCGAGAGGCGCCTTCATGTGCGGATGGTTTTTCACGGCCTCCAATGTCGGGCCGATGCCGATCGGACCGTAGACCGGGCCATAGGAGGCTTTGGTGCCTTCCCGCGCGGCGTTCCTGATGCGGAAGTCCACGGCATCCATGCCGACCTTTTTGGCCAATTCGTCGATGGCGCTTTCCACGGCAAACGCCGCCATCGGTGCGGACGGCGCACGGTATGCCGCGGTCTTCGGCCGGTTCACCAGCACTTCGTAGCCGACGGTCCTGACATTTTCGAGCCTGTAGCAAGCGAATGCGGTCATGGCGCCGACTTCGGCCCACGAGCCGGCATAGGGGCCGCACGAATAGCGAAGCGTCGCGTCGGCGGCGACGATCGTTCCATCCTTCATCGCGCCGATTTTCACGTCGATCGACGTCGCGCTGGTCGGGCCGGTCGCGCGAAACACCTCGTCACGCGTCATGACCAGCTTGACCGGCCTGCCGGCCTTGCGCGACAGCGCGAGCGCGACGGGTTCCGCCCAGACATGCGTCTTGCCGCCGAAGCCGCCGCCGATTTCCGACGACGTCACGCGCAGCTTGGAGGCCTCCAGGCCGAGCAGCTGCGCGCAATGCTGGCGATAGACGAAGTGGCCCTGCGTGCAGACCCACAGATCCGCCGTGCCGTCCGAACTGACATTGGCCACGCAGGCATGAGGTTCGATATAGCCCTGATGGGTCTGTTCGGTCTTGAAGGTCCGCTCGACCACGAAATCCGCCTTTGCCATGCCGGCATCGACGTCGCCATGCCCGAACTGGCTGCGCATCGAAACATTCGACGCACGATCGGGCTTCGGATCGACGCCCGTCGTGACGATCGCGTCGTTGATGAGCGGCGCATCGGCGGCAAAGGCCTGATCGACGTCGGTGACGTGCGGCAGGAGTTCATATTCGACGTCGATGAGCTTGAGCGCCTGCCTGGCGGTACGCGCATCGATCGCCGCCACGGCGGCCACGGCGTGCCCGTCGTAGAGCGCCTTCTTGCGCGCCATGCAGTTGTCGAGAATGTCATACATCGACGCGTCGCCGTCGGTGAGGTCGGGCAGGTCCGCCGCCGTCACCACGGCCTTTACGCCAGGAAGTTGCTCGGCTTTCGAGGTGTCGATCCTGCGAATAACGGCGTGGGCGTGCGGGCTGCGCAAAATCCGCCCGGTCAACTGGCCGGGCATGTTGAAATCGGCGCCGTAGCGCGCGCGGCCCGTCACCTTGTCGACGCCGTCAGGCCGGATGGGCCGCGTGCCAACGGAGGAGAAGCTGCGTGTCGTGTGGCTGGGATCAAAACTCATTTTCATGCTCCTCTCATAACGCTGGCCGCGTCCTGAACGGCACGCACGATTTTGTCATAGCCGGTGCAACGACAGAGATTTCCGGCAAGGCCGAAGCGTATCTCCTCTTCGGTCGGATCCGGGTTCTTGGCCAGCAGATCCTTCGCCGCGATGAGAAAGCCGGGCGTACAGATGCCGCATTGCAAGGCGGCATGCTCGAGGAACTTCTGCTGCAGCGGGTGAAGCTTGTCGCCCTGCGCCATGCCCTCCACGGTGGCGATGTGGCGGCCCTCCGCCTCGGCGCCAAGCACCAGACAGGAGCACACCAGACGGTCGTCGAGGATGACGCTGCAGGCGCCGCAGTCGCCCGTGCCGCAACCTTCCTTTACGCCCATCAGCCCCAGCCGTTCGCGCAGCACTTCAAGCAGCGTCTCGTCGGGATGACAGAGGAACTCGGAATGATCGCCATTGATTGTCGTCGAAACTGCAATACCTGCCATCACTTTTGTCCTGCACGTTGATAGGCGGTCAGCGCGACCCGCTTGGCCAGCACGCCCGCGACTTTCTTTCGGAACTCCACGGTGCCCCGCTTGTCGTCTATGGGGCGACAGGCGCCGGAACAGGCTTCTGCAAGGCGATCCAGCGTGCCTTCATCGATGCGGGAGCCAACCAGAATATCGGCTGCTTCTTCGACCAGAAGTACCGTCGGTGCCGCGGCGCCGAGCGCGACGCGCGCGTTCTTGACGACGCCCTGATCATCGAGGGTGAGATTGACCGCGGCACTAACGACGGCGATGTCCATTTCTGTTCGTGGTGTGAACCGTTGGTAGGCGTCGCCTGAATTTGGTTGGCGCTTGTCGAGCAGAATCGCTTCGATGATCTCGCCGGGCGCAAGCGATGTCTTGCCGGGGCCGACCGGTATCCTTTCGACAGCGACCGTACGGGAGCCCGCCGGTCCTCTGATGAGAACCCTGGCGCCGGCCGCTACCAATGCCGGTACGCTGTCGGCTGCCGGGGAGGCGTTGCAGAGATTTCCGACGATCGTACAGCGTCCCTGCACCTGTTTGGAACCGATCAAGCTCGCTCCCTCGATAACACCGGGCCATGCTCGTCTGAGAGCCTCATTCTCACGCAAAACGGCGCAGGGCACTGCGGCGCCGATGACGAAGCCGTCGTCATTTTCGCTCACGCGCCGCAGGGCATCCACGCCTTTGATGTCGATGATAAGGTCGGGCTCGATGAACCCGCCTTTCATTCTCACCAGCAAATCGCTCCCGCCGGCCAATATCGCGGCCTTGCCTGACGCTTCGGCCAGCAGGCCAACGGCATCCTCCAACGAATCTGGGCGAATATAGCGCAAAGGGATTCTCCTTGTGATGAAGGCGGGTCGTAAGCGGATCTGGCGATCTGTTCTCGATGCCGCTACGACGATACGGGTCTTGCCGTCGCTCGACAACGCTATGGGATGCAGTGGCTCTATACAAGTCGGGTCCGACACCCAGATGAGCGCTCAGCGCGCCGTGAAGCGTATCGGATCATGCCGGACCCAAGAGCGTGCCCAGAACGCTTTCAATATCGTCGAGGAAGCCGGCCCAGGCTCCGTCCTCGTCGATCCCGACAATGCGCAGGAGAAACAATCCTTCGACGGCAAGAAACGCCACGCGTGCGGCCTGTGCCTCTGCGGATGCCGTTCCGATCCGGTCGAAGACACCCTGATACCATTGTCGTGTCTCCAGCATGTTTGCCGGGTCTTGAAGGTAGGTGCTCATCAGCCCCGCCATCTTGGCATTCATCGCCGGCTGTGAGGCGCGCATTGCGCGGATGTAGCTGCGGATCATTTCGGCGGCGCTCGATGTCTCGTCCGTATCGAGCATTGCATCGAACTGGCTGGTCCACCGCTCGATCAACGCGCGCACCAGATCATCCTTCGATGCAAAGGAATATTGCACTCCGCCCTTCGATATCCCGGCGGCACGGGCCAGCGCGTCAACCGTCAGCGCCTTGGCGCCCTCGGTGCGGACGATTTCTTCGGCAAGGTCCAGGAGTTGCCCGCGGGTGATTGTCGGTTTCCGGCCCATTCTTCATCCACTCACGGGGTTTTGTGTTGAAATCCATACGTATGTATTTATATCGGTTCGGGCAACATTTTTCAGGTGAACCATGTCCGTTACTCCCGCTGATCCGAGACGCTGGCTGATCCTCATAGCCGTCATGCTCGCCTTCCTGCCGGTCGTGCTCGATATGACAATCCTGCATATCGCCGTGCCGACATTAACGCAGGCATTGGGTGCGTCCAGCACACAGGTTTTGTGGATCATCGATATCTATCCGCTCCTGATGGCGGGCTTGCTCGTGCCGATGGGCACGCTGGCCGACCGCATCGGCCAGCGGCGTATCCTGCTCATCGGCCTGGTCATTTTTGGAGGAGCATCTGCGCTGGCCGCCTTTGCGCCGAACGCGACGATCCTGATCGCGGCCCGCATGTCGCTGGCGCTGGGCGGATCGCTGATCATGCCCTGTGTTCTCGGTATCATCCGCCGTGCCTTCGAGGACGAGGGGGAACGGGCCATGGCGCTTGGCCTCTGGGGCACGGTCGGGGCCGCCGGTGCCGCCGTCGGTCCTTTGATCGGCGGCGCATTGCTTGAGCATTTCTGGTGGGGATCGGTCTTCCTGATCAACGTACCGGTGATGCTCGTTGTCGCTCCTGCGTGCTATCTGCTCTTGCCGCGAGCCGAGCTGACGAGCCCAGGAAAATGGGCGATCGGCCAAGCTCTTCTGTTGATCGCCGGCATGATCTCGGTCGTCTATAGTCTAAAGGCCGGGGTCGGGGCCAAGCAGCCGCTCGCCGTCGTCGTATTGACACTGGTGTTCGGGCTGGCAATGCTCGCGCTCTTCGCGCTCTTCGCGCTCTTCGCGCTCTTCGCGCTCTTCGCGCTCTT
>CBFGOD010000273.1:0-6261 GCA_965650295.1 uncultured Shinella sp.
ATGCGGTGAACCAGTTCTACCAGGCGCCGCAGGTGCGCTCCTTCTTCAACTCGTCGACCGGCTACGGCACGCTGGGCTACGGCCTGCCGGCCGCCTTCGGCGCCAAGCTCGGCGCACCCACTCGTCCCTCCGTCTGCCTGATCGGCGATGGCGGCCTGCAGTTCTCGCTGCAGGAGCTGGCGAGTGCCGTCGAGGCGGGCATCGCGACGGCCGTGGTGATCTGGAACAACACGAGCTACGGCGAGATCAAAGCCTTTATGGCCGAGCGGGACATTCCGCAGATCGGCGTCGATATCTTCACGCCAGATTTTGTCGGCCTCGCCAAGGCGCTCGGCTGTGAGGCGTCCCGGCCGGGCTCGATTGCCGCGCTTGAAGCCGAGCTGACGGCATCGGCGACCCGCAAGGTGCCCACTGTCATCGAGATCACCGCGGGGTCGGCACTCGCGGATGCCTTGACCGCCTGAGGGAGAATGATGATGCGGCACCAGCTCTTCATCGACGGCCGCTGGCAGGATCCCGTCGAGCCGGGTCGCATTCCCGTTTTCGATCCCTATCGCGGCGTCGCCTATCACGAGATCTCCGCCGGTGGCCCCGAGGATGTGGCAAAGGCGGTCGCCGCCGCCAAGGCCGCTTTCCCCGGCTGGCGCGATGCCGGCGGCCGGGCACGGGCGGGCTATCTCGGGGCGATTGCCGTAAAATTGCAGGAGCGCGCCGAGGAACTGGCGCGGCTTTCCTCCCGCAACAATGGCAAGCCGATTTCGGAAGCGCGCATCGACATGGCCGATGCGGCGGCCTCCTTCGCCTACTACGCCGAGCAGGCCATCGCCTTGCAGGATCGGCAGGATGCCGATGTGGCGCTGCCCGACGACGGGTTTCACGCCCGGCTGCGCATGGAACCCGCGGGTGTCGCGAGCCTCATCGTGCCCTGGAATTTCCCGCTGGTGACGACATCGTGGAAAGTCGCGCCTGCCCTCGCCGCCGGTTGCACGGTGGTGCTGAAACCCTCGGAAATCACCCCCGTCGTGGAACTCGAACTCGGTGCGATCGCGCAGGAGGTCGGCCTGCCGCCCGGCGTGCTCAACATCGTCACCGGCACCGGCGAGCGCGTCGGCGCGCCGATGACGACACACCCTGACGTCGCCAAGGTTTCCTTCACCGGCTCGAATGCCGTCGGGGCACGGGTCATGGCGGCGGGGGCACCCGGCGTCAAATCGGTGAGCCTCGAACTCGGCGGCAAGTCGCCCATCGTCGTCTTCGCCAGCGCTGATTTCGACGAGGCGGTGGAGTGCGTGCTCGGTGGCATCTTCTTCAATGCCGGTCAGATGTGTTCGGCGACGTCTCGCCTTCTGGTGGAAAAATCAATTGCGTCAAAGCTAATAGACGCCATAATCGCCGGAAGCCGGGCGCTGACGCCTGGTGATCCCTTGGATGAGGGGACTGCGATCGGCCCGATCACCATGAAGGCGCAGCATGACAAGGTGCTGGCCTATATCGAACGCGGCAAGGCCGAAGGCCTGAGCCTGATTGCCGGCGGCGGCAAGCCGGCCGGTCTCGAAGGCTGGTTCATCGAACCGACCATCTTTGCCGACGTGCCCACGACCAGCGCCCTGTGGCGCGAGGAGATTTTCGGGCCGGTCCTTTGCATACGCACCTTCGAGACGGAAGACGAGGCCGTGGCGCTCGCCAACGATTGCGATTTCGGCCTCGTCGCGACCGTCGTCAGCGGCGACGAGAAGCAGGCGAACCGCGTGGCCGACGCCATCGAGGCCGGCCATGTCTGGATCAACAGCCCGCAGGCCATTTTCGTCCAGACCTCGTGGGGCGGCTTCAAGGCGAGCGGTATCGGCCGTGAACTCGGACCTTGGGGCCTGTCCTCCTATCTGGAGGTCAAACACGTCACATCACGCCTGAAACGCTAACGACGGACCGGGGGGCATGTCGAAAAAGAAGAAAGAGCGGAAGAAAGACGAAAAGAAAGACAAGAAGCGCGAAAAGCGCCTGAAGCACGCCAAGAAACATGAGGGGTACATCATGGAAACCATCCGCAACGTAGCCGACCTGCGCGTCGTCATGCACCGCAACGAGCGCCCGATCTATTTCATCTCCGCGACGAACTTCAACCTGATCGGCATCGACGAATGGGTGCGGAACTTCAAGTTCGTGAGCTATATCGACTGCTTCGACGGTCGCCATCCCAATGTCTTCGTCCCCTCCGAAATCCCCCATGCCGAATTCGAGAGCATCGAGGACATCAACAATTACCTGCTGCAGCACAAGGAGGTGATCGATTACATCACCCGGCGCGGCGGGCGCGCTGTCGCCACCTTCCTGATGTTCGACGAGACCACCGAGGAAATTTGTAAGGAGCTCGGCATCGAGGTCTGGTTCCCCAAGGCGAAACTGCGCCAGCGTTGCGACAACAAGATGGAGACGGTGCGTATCGGCAACAAGGCGGGTGTGCCCTCCGTGCCGAACACGCTGGCGCCGGCACGGACCTATGAGGAACTGCTCTCCTCGGCCAAGAAGGCTGGCATTGGCAAGGATCTCGTGGTTCAGACCGCCTTCGGCGACAGCGGCCACACGACCTTCTTCATCGCCAGCGAAGAGGACTACAATCGTCACGCCACGGAGATTGCCGCGGAGGACGAAGTCAAGATCATGAAGCGCATCAAGTGCCGCGGCGCGACCATGGAGGCCTGCACGACCGGCTCCGGCACACTGGTTGGCCCGCTCTTGACGGAAGTCGTCGGCCAGCCGGCACTGACGCCCTACAAGGGCGGCTGGTGCGGCAACGAGATATTCCCTGGCGCCTTCTCGGAAAAGATCCGCGCCAAGGCGCGCGACATGGCCTACCGCTTCGGCAACCAGCTGCGCGAGGAAGGCTATCGCGGCTATTTCGACCTCGATTTCCTGATCGATGTCGAGGACAACGAGGTCTATCTCGGCGAATTGAACCCGCGCATCTGCGGCGCCAGCTCGTTGACCAACCACGCCGCCTTCGCCTATGCCGATGCGCCGCTCTTCCTGTTCCACCTCATGGAATTCTCCGGCATCGACTACAAGATCGACGTCGAGGAGCTGAACGACCGCTGGGCGCGAAAGGAGTTCATCGATTCCTGGTCGCAGGTGGTCATTAAATCGACGGAAGACCTGGTCGATATCGTCACGCATGCGCCATCGTCAGGCATCTACCGCATGGCGTCGGACGGTAGCGTGTCCTATGATCGTTTCGACTATCACCGCCAGGCGATCGAGAGCGAGCAGGAGGCCTTTTTCCTGCGCATCACCGGTCCCGGCGACTATCGCTACGAGGGTGCGGATCTCGGCATCCTGATCACGCGCGGGCGGGTGATGGACGACGAATTCGAGCTAAACGAGCGCGCCAGCAACTGGATCAAGGGCATCAAACGCCTCTATGCCAGCAAGCCGCTGACGGAAATCCAGCGTGACGACGCGCCGGAAGCCGGCTCGTTCAAGATCCTGTAGGGCGCCATGGACCTCCAGTTCGAAGCCATCGATGAAGACCGGCCCGGCCCGAAATGGCGCCGGGTGTTCGATCGTCACTGGCATGCCTATAGCCGTTGGTTCGTGCGCGACGGGGTCCGTTCGCGACCGACCTATTTCATGAGCCTCAAGGCGCTGCGCACGCATATGCCGGAGCTGGTGCCGACCTACGAGGCAATCGTCGAAGCGGCCGGTGGCGGAGACCTGGAAGCGCGCTTCCTCTCCATGTGGTGCCCGCCCTTCTATGTCGGCGGCTGTTCGCAGGCGATCGTCACGGGGGCGGAGCCAGCGCTCATCCGCAACTATGACTACAGCCCGCGCCTGCTGGAAGGCACCTGGCTCGCCTCGCGCTATAACAAGCGGGTGGTGGCGGTGGTCGATTGCCTGTGGGGTGTGCTCGACGGCATCAACGAGGACGGGCTGTCGGTGTCGCTCTCCTTCGGCGGGCGCACGGCAGCGGGGCAAGGCTTCGGCATTCCCGTCGTGCTGCGCTACGTGCTCGAATTCGCCAGCAATACGGCCGAGGCCGTTGCCACCCTCCAGCGTATTCCCGTCCACATGGCCTATTCGATCGCCATCATCGATCGCGCGGGCCATCACGCGACGGTCTATGTCAATCCAGATCGGCCGGCCGAGGTGGTGGAGCGGCGTGTCAGCACCAATCACCAGCACGGCGTCGAATGGGCGCGCCATGCCGAAACGACCAAATCGGTCGAGCGCGAGGCGGCGCTGGAGAAGGCGCTGGCCGGCTCGGAGGATGTTGAAAAGGTGCTGTCCAGCTTCCTGCGCCCGCCGGTCTACCAGACCTCCTACGGGCGCGGCTACGGCACGCTCTACACGGCGGTCTACCGGCCGCTGGATGCCTCGGTGGAGCTGGTCTGGCCGGGTTCGACCTGGCGGCAATCCTGCGAGGCCTTCCAGGAGGAGGTCCGCATTATCCGCTTCAACGACGGCGACTCCGGCGGCTTCGCACCGACCTTCAAACAGGGTGCCGTGAGCAGCTAGGACTGGGGAGTACAGATGAAAGTAGTGGTTCTCGGCGCCGGCGTCGTCGGTACGGCGGCGGCCTGGTATCTGTCGAAGGACGGCCATGACGTGACCGTGCTGGAGCGTCACGAAGATGTGGCGCGCGGCACAAGCCAGAGCAATGCCGGTCTCGTCTCGCCGGGCGATTCCACTGCCTGGGCTTCGCCGGCGGCGCTGACCACCTTCATGAAATCGCTGTTCCGATCCGATCTCGGCATCAAGGTGCGGTTCAGCCTCGATCCGCAGTTCCTATCCTGGGGCCTGCGGTTTCTCATGCAGTGCACGCAATCGCGCGCCCATGCCAATACCGAGGTCAAGCTGCGTCTCGCCTTTTATGCGCGCGAGTGCATCAATGCGATCCAGGAGGAGACCGGTATCTCCTATGACGATCGCCGCAAGGGCATTCTCTATTTCTACCGCTCGCAGCAGAGCATGGATGCAGGCGTCAAGCACATGCAGTATATCGCCGACCGGGGGCTCGCCATCGAGGTGGTGGATCGCGAGCGGCTGGCCGCGCTGGAGCCGGGCCTGGCCGCTGTGAAGCACCAGCTTGCCGGTGGCGTTTATTCCTCGATGGATCAGACGGGCGATTCCTCGCTCTTCACCCGCAGCCTCGCCGAGCAGGCGCGCGTGCGCCAGGGCGTCGCGTTCCGTTTCGGAACCGTCGTCACCGGTCTCGATGTCGAGGGCAACCGCGTCAAGGCCGTGCTGACCGACAAGGGGCCGGTCGCCTGCGATGCCGTCGTGCTGTCGCTTGGCCCGGAAAGTTCGCTGCTCGCCCGCAAGATCGGCATCGACGTGCCCGTCTATCCCGTCAAAGGTTATACGGCGACCTTGCCGATCGACGAGGACAAGGGGCCGACCATGGGCGGCGTCGACGAGGACCGGCTGATCGCCTATTCCCGCCTCGGCAACCGTCTGCGCCTTGCCTCTACCGCCGAATTCGCCGGCTACGACCGTATGTTCAAGCCCGCCGATTTCACCACTATGTTCAAGACGGCGCGGGATCTTTTCCCCGGCGCCATCGATGAGACGAGGGCGGTGCTCTGGTCGGGCCTGCGTCCGATGATGCCGGGCTCCGTGCCGGTGCATGGGCGCGCGCGCTACGAGAACCTGTTCCTCGATACGGGTCATGGCCATGTCGGTTGGACCATGGCCTGCGGCTCGGGAAAGCTCGTCGCGGACCTCGTCGCCGGCCGGAAGCCGGAGATCGATACTGCGGGCTTGCTGTACAGGAACTGAGCATTTTCAGGAAAAGTGGCAACCGGTTTTCCGTCCGAAAATGTGACAAACGAGAGATTGTCATGTCCGATCCGCAAATCTCCATCGATCTCGCCCGCATCGAGAACAATGCCCGCACCGTCGTGGACCTGTGCAGGTCGTCCGGCATCACGCCCTTCGGGGTGACCAAGGGCACCTGCGGCATGCCGCAGGTGGCGCGCGCCATGCTGCGCGGGGGTGTCGCCGGCATCGCCGAATCCCGCTTCGAGAACATCCGCCGTCTGCGCGACGCTGGCATCGACTGCCCGATCATGCTGCTGCGCAGCCCGCCGCTGACGCGTGTCGAAGAACTGGTGCGCAGCGTCGATATCAGCCTGCAATCCGAACTCCAGATCATGCGCGAGATCTCGCGCGTCGCCGAGCGGCTCGGGCGCGTGCATGACGTCATCCTGATGATCGACCTCGGCGACCTGCGCGAGGGCATCTGGCCGAACGACCTCGTGCCGACCG
>CBFGOD010000274.1:0-6208 GCA_965650295.1 uncultured Shinella sp.
CATGACATTCCGGCGCAGCGCTCCCGTTGCTCTCATCCTGGCTGTCGTCATCATCGTGGCCGGCGCCGCGCTGGTGACCAGCCGCCTGTTTTCCGGCATGACCGATGCCGTCGAAAGCAGCCAGTTCCAGACCATGCAGGCGATCGTCGAAACGGCGATCCGCGATTCGGAAAACAAGGCTTTGGCGCGCGCCGAGCTGATCGCCGAATTGCCGACGGTGCGCCGGCTGTTCGCCGCCGGCGACCGGACCGGGCTGAATGCGGAACTTTCGGCCAGTTTCGCCGGCCAGAAGGCCCGCCACGGCGTCGACCAGGCGCAGTTCCACACGGCCGATGCCGTCTCGTTCCTGCGCCTGCATGACCCCGCGAAATTCGGGGATGACCTGAGCCGCACGCGCCCGCTTGTGGTCGCGGCCAACAAGGAGCGGGTGCCGATGAAGGGGGCCGCCGTCGCGCGCAACGGGCCGGGCATCTTCGGCGTTTCGCCCGTGCTGGACCCGGCCGGCAACCATATCGGCACCTTCGAATTCGGCATCGATTACGGCAGCGTTCTCGCCAACCTCAAGACGGCTTACGGCCTCGATCTCGCGCTGTTCATCGACGAGAGCATCCTCAGGGAATACGGTCAGGGCATCGACCCGGAGCGTCTAGGAGACCAGAACCGCGTCGGCAAATATATCCGCATCGAGGCGACCAATGCGCAGCTGATGGCCGAGCTTGCCGGCCCTGGCGATATCGCCGTCGTCAACGAGCCGTCCCATTATGTGCGCGACGCCCAGGGCCTTGCCCGCGGCGTCGTGCTTTTGCCGGTCACCAGCGGCTCTGGTACGCCACTCGGCGTCATCGCCGCGACGCAGGATTTCAGCGCCTCGCGCGCCGCCGTCAGCCGGCTGCTGATCTGGCAGGGGGTCGTCACCCTTATCGCTATCGTGCTGCTCGCCGCCTTCATCCTCATCGTGCTGCGCGGCTTCCTGCTGCGCCCGCTGGCCGTGCTTGGCGAGCGCTTCGATGCGGTGGGCCATGGCGGGACGCTGGCGCCCATCGAAGGCGCGGAAACCTTCCCGGAGGAAATGCAGCCGATGCTGCGGCTTTATGAGCGCATCCGCAGCCGCCGCGCCGAACCGGAAAAGGCGCTCTGACATGGCGCGCTTCCGTTTCATGGCCGCCGGCCTTGCGGCGCTGATCGCGCTCTTCGCCGCTTTCTGCACCCCGGCACTCGCCGATCCCACCCTGCCGCGCGACAAAGGCCTGCCGATTGCCGTGCAGGCGGCGGCGACCGTGCTGTCGATCGAGAGTTTCGACGAGAATGCCGGGAAATTCCGCGCCACGGTGGACCTGCGCCTGCGCTGGACCGATTCGCGCCTGGCGAGCGGGGCCGATGGCGGCGGTACGCCGGAAACGCTGCGCGGCAGTGCGGCCGAGGCGCGCATGAAGGAGATCTGGACTCCGCCGGTGCGCATCGCCAACCAAGTCGGCGAGGCGGAGCGCTCCGAATATGGTCTGAAGATCTATCCGAGCGGGCAGGCGGAATTGCTGCACCGGGTGACCGCCGACTTCACCGTCGACGTCAATGTCGAGCGCTTCCCCTTCGACCGCCAGAAACTCGCCGTCGCGATATCAGCCGATGGCCTGACGACGGCGGAGATGATCCTGCGCTTCGACCAGTCCGATATCGATTTCAGCCGTCCCTCCGCCAATGCCGAACTCGGCGGCTGGACCATCGGCCTCATCGACCTGAAGAGCGCCCCACAGCCGGGCTGGTACAACGGCACCCACGCACAGGTCGTCGCCTCACTCGATATCGAGCGCAAGCTTGGCCTCGTCGTCGCCTCGATCTTCATTCCGCTGCTCGCGTCGCTGCTCATTCCGCAGCTGGCGATCTGGCTCAACACCATGGAGGACGGCGTCTTCCAGGTGGATACCTATGAGATGGTCAACATCATCATCGGCGGCCTCTTCGCCATCATCGCGCTGAATTTCACGGTCTACAGCAGCTATACGGTGCTGTCGGTCGGCGACAACACGGTCAATCGGCTGTTTGCGCTGAACTATATCGGGCTTGCCTCGGCGCTCTTCGTGAACGTCGTCTTCTCGCGCTTCAATGTGGTGGCGCGGCTGTTCGGCCCCTATGTGCAGGAGCAGGCCTATACGGCGATCATGTGGGCGATCCCGACACTGATCTTCGTGCTGGCGGTGTCCTTCCTGTTCGCCGCCTACGTTTAGGCGGCGACCTTGATCGCCGCTTCCTCGCGGATGCGCTTGATCATCGAGCGCAGGCCGTTGGCGCGCTGCGAGGAGAGGTGCTCGACGAGGCCGATCGTGTTGAACGTGTCGATGGCGTCGAGGGCTGCGATCTCGGAGGCGCGCTTGCCGGAATAGATGGCGAGCACGATGGCGACGAGGCCGCGCACGATATGGGCGTCCGAATCGCCCTCGAAGGTCATGACCGGATCGGCACCTTCGCCGGTATGGCTGACGAGCCAGACCTGGCTCGCGCAGCCCTGCACCTTGTTGGCCGCCGTGCGCTTGTCCTCGGCGAGATCGGGCAGCGCCTTGCCGAGTTCGATGACGAAGCGGTAGCGGTCCTCCCATTCTTCCAGGAAGGCGAAGTCGTCGATGATCTCTTGCAGCGTGGCCATGGCGGGTCTCTCGAAGTTTGCCCTGATATAGGCGAGACCGGCACAAAAAGAAACGCCGTAGGGACAGGGTCCATACGGCGGTTGCAGGGCAACGAGTCAGGCAGGCAGTAAATTGGCAGGCAGAAACTTTAGAAGGTGAACCCGGCGTCAGCCCTTGTGATCGGGGCGGCGGGTCGGGATGGCGATCGTGCCGGTGATGACCTCGGCGTCGGCATCGACATTGGCCGCCATCTTCGGCAGCGGCTGGTCGAGCGCTTCGCCCTTGGTGGGCTCGGCCTTGGCGACGGCGGCGTCGTCTTCGGCAAACTGGGTGTCGAGGAACTTGTAGGCGATATGCGCGCCTTCCCGTGCCCGGTGGCCGAGCGCCACGAAGGTTTCGGTCCCCTTCTGGCAGACGTCAGGCTTTTCCAAGCACATGGCCGTCACATAGGAAAGTGCTTCGGTCGCGGCGCTGAACGTATCGCCGAGCTCGACGCTCGGGCCGTTTTCCAGTTTCGCGGACGAGGCCGGATCCAGAAAGGGCAGCAGCACCAGCACAAGTGAGAACCAGAACGTTCCCTTGATCAGAAACCACATCGCTTGCCATCCTCACTATACGCCTCGGCTCTTGGCGGCCTTCGGCTTGATTGGTCCTTGGCGAACCGTTGATGCGAGAATAGGGGCCGGAAGGAAATTCCCCTTTGCAGGAATCAGTCAGTTTTTGCCCAGTTTTAAGTAAAATTCGAACGATCGGCAGCTTTACCGGCATTTGAGGCAGATTTTAGCGATCGCCGTTAAGGATGAAGGCGGCCCCTTGCGGCCTGAGGCGCCGGAATGCCGGGAGCCCGCTTTGGGCGGCCTTGCCCCAGAGGTTAATACGAACAGAAAAATGCCGCAAAATGAGGCGCTTACGCCCCGTTAACCACGCCGGACGAATGGCCGTTGGATTGACCCGAAATGGGACTTTTGGGGCTTTTTGCCCCCCTTTCCGACCTCTCCCGTTTATCCTTTCCTAAGTCGCCGGTGCGATTTTGGGCTCACAGAAAAGAACATGAACGACAGGGTTTTGCGTTGCGCCAATTGACCATCATCGCTGACAGAATGGCGGCCCGCCTGGGCGCCGTTGCTGGCGTTGCTGGCGTGGACGCCGACATGCGCCCGTCCGCATCCCTTCGCGCGACGACGCTCGCGCTTCTCGCTGCCGTTCCCGGCCTGCCGCTTGCCCTTTCCGCCGTCATGCCCGCCTCCGCCGCCCTTCCGGCCGGTGTGGCGCTGGCCGGTGCCGGTGCGCTGCTGGCCGCTGCCGCTTCTTCCGTGCGCGTACCCAAGGCCGCGCCGACCAAGAGCTTTGCCGAAGAGCTGGCCGCAACCGCACCGCCCGCGGTCTCTCCTTATGATCTCTTTGCCGGTCTGGTGACGCTCCATGACGCGCGCGGTTTCGTTACCGCCGTGCACGGTCGCGACCGCGCCGACATGCTCGCCTGGATGCGCGACCCGATGGGCCGCGGCTATCTCGACCAGATCCACGTCTCCGACCGCATCGGCTTCGTCGCGGCGATCGACCGCCTGCGCCAGGGCGGCGCGCGCGAGACCGTCGATATCCGCATCGACCGGCCGCGCATCGAGGCCAATGCCGACCAGTTCATGCATATGCGCGTGGAAATGACGGCCATGATGGCGGCCGATGGCTCGCTCGTCGCCGTCATCGCCCAGTCGCGCGACATTTCCGAAGAGGCGCTGCTGCGCAGCGAGACGGCCCGCAAGGCCGCCGAAGCCGAATCGGCCAATGACGCCAAGACGCGGTTCCTGGCGGCCGTCAGCCATGAGCTGCGCACGCCGCTCAACGCCATTCTCGGCTTCTCCGACATCCTGTCGGGCGAGTATTTCGGCAAGCTGGAAAACGATCGCCAGCGCGAATATGTGGCGCTGATCCACCAGTCGGGCTCGCATCTGCTGTCGGTGGTCAACACCATGCTGGACGTTTCGAAGATCGAGGCCGGCCGCTACGAATTGCTGACCGAGCCCTTCGCCATTGCCGACAGCGTGCGCGCCTGCGAGCAGATGCTCGGCCTTCAGGCGCGCGACAAGGGCATCAAGCTGACGAGCCGCGTGCCGCGCGCCATCGGCGAGGTGGTGGCCGACCAGCGGGCGATCCAGCAGATCCTCATCAATCTCGTCGGCAACGCCATCAAGTTCACCGACCGCGGCGGCATCGTCACCATGGATGCGGCGCGCGAGGGACGCGACCTCCTGCTCACCGTCAGCGACACCGGCATCGGCATTCCCGCCGAAAAGCTGGCGCTGATCGGCCAGCCCTTCATGCAGGTGCAGAACGAATATACCCGCAAGTATGAAGGCACCGGGCTGGGCCTGTCGCTGGTCAAGGGGCTGGTCGCGCTGCATGGCGGCTCGTTCGTGATCCAGAGCAAGCCGGGCGAGGGCACCGTCATCACCATCCGCGTGCCCGCCGATGGCGCAGGCATCGCGCACGAAAACGACTTGCATGCCGCCGGCGCATCCACGGTCGATTTCCCGCCGCGCCTTGCGCCTGATATGGAGACCGTTTACGAGCCGTCGCTCGATGGCAAGGACAGGAACGATGAACGCGCACGTCAGAAAACAGCCTGAGCGGCGGCCGCAGGGCCAGGCCCGCAAGGGCCGTTCCGGTGCGCGCGCCGCCCCGCCGCCGCGCCGGCCGAATATCGTGCTGACGGGCCTGATGGCCCTTGGCGGACTTGCGGCCCGCAACCCGACGGCCGTCGGCGGCACCTGCGCCTTCATCGTCGTCTTCTCCTTCGTCGCGGCCAATGCGCTGTGGTATCAGCCGGGCGGCCATCCGTCGCCGTTCCTGAGGACCCGCTCGGCCGACAACTCCCTTGGTTTCACCGCCACCCGGCCCGAGCCGCACGACGTGACGACCTTCGTCATCGAGCGCCAGGAAGAGGGCGAGGAACTGCCCGAGATCACCGACGTGACGCCCGGCGAGCGTCCGTTCGACGAGGTGGCCAAGGTCATCGAGCAGAAGCCTGTGACGACGGCCAAGCCCGTCGCCGAAGAGGAAGCCGATCCGATCGCCGCCGCGATCATGGAGGCCGAGGCCGATCCGGCGGTTACCTCCGCCGTGGCCAAGCCCGTGCCGAGCGACATGGTGATGAAGATCCAGAAGGGTCTGAGCAACATCGCCTATACGGATATCGCCGTGGACGGGCTGATCGGCGAGAAGACCCGCGTGGCGATCCGCCATTTCGAAAAGCACTATCGCCTGCCGGTGACGGGAGAGCCCAACCAGCAGGTTCTCGCCAAGCTCAAGGATATCGGCGCGCTCTGACGCCGGCGATCACCCCAGACCTCGCGATTGCCCTTAGAGCCCGCGCCGTGTAGGACGCGGGCATGCGTCTTCGTACCGATATCTTCGTCTCCGCCCTGATGCGCCGGGTCTTCGCCCGCGGCGATTTCGCGGCTGTCGAGGCGAAGGGGGCGGAGGCGGCGGGCGCGGTCTTCGTGCGGCAGGTTTTCCGCGATGGTGCGGAGAGCCTCCATGCCCCGGCGCCGCAGAGGTTTTTCGGCGAGGACGACAGCACCACGCCGCGG
>CBFGOD010000275.1:0-6197 GCA_965650295.1 uncultured Shinella sp.
TTCCACGGCGGTCAGGAAATCGTGCGTCAGGCGCTTGGCATCCGGCGCATCCTTGCCCGGTTCCGTCACCGGACCCGGATCGAGCTCGTTGTCGAGGCCGAGCAGGATGCCGCCGAGGATCGCCGTCAGCAGCAGATACGGGTTGACGTCGGCACCCGCGACGCGGTGCTCGACGCGGGCCGCCGGACCATCCTTGTCAGGAATACGGATCGCGGTGCCGCGGTGGCCGAAGCCCCAGGTCAAATCAACAGGCGCGAAGGAGCCCGGCTGGAAGCGGCGGTAGGAATTGGCGAAGGGCGCGAAGACGAGCTGCGCATCGCGCATCGTGGCGAGCATACCGGCGCAGATCGATTTCAGCTTGGCCGGGTCGCCGCCCTTGGCGTCGAGGATGTTCTTGCCGTCCTTGTCGATGACGCTGCAATGCACATGCAGGCCCGAGCCCGCCTGGTCGGCATAGGGCTTTGCCATGCAGGTGGACTTCAGCCCGAAACGGGGCGCGGCCAGCTCGGCGATGCGCTTGAGGTAAATGCAATCGTCGGCAGCTGCGAGCGCGTCCGGCCGGTGCAGCAGGTTGATCTCGAACTGGCCGGGGCCGAATTCGGCCGTCGTCGCGTCCGCCGGCAGCTCCATGTCCCTCGCCCAGGCACGCACCGTCTGGAGATAGCCGTCGAGCGCGTCGGTGGCGCGCATGTCGTAGAGCTGGTAGCCGTTCGGCTGGTCGCGATACATCAGGGAAGCCGGCGGGCGCGGCTTGCCCGTCACGTGCCAGTCGTCCTGCACCACGTAGAATTCGAGTTCGGTCGCGACGACGGGCGTCAAGCCCCGGTCTTCGAAGCGCTTCAGCATGCGCGCGAGAATGGCGCGCGGGTCCATGAAGGAGGGCGTGCCGTCGAATTCGTGCATGGTGGCGAGCACCTGCTTCGAGCCTTCCGGCGCCCAGGGCATCACCGCCAGCGAGCGGCGGTCGGGAATGCACACGCCGTCGGGATCGCCGACGGAAAGCGACAGGCCGGTGATGTCGTCGTTGTCGTCGCCCCAGATGTCGAGCGACTGGGTGGAGGAGGGCAGGCGCACCGAGCCGTCCCAGATTTTCTTCTCGCCTTCGAGCGGAACCTGCTTGCCGCGAAGATCGCCGTTCATGCCGACGAGGAGGATTTCGATACGGGCCGGAGCATTGATGGGCGCATTGGCGGACGGCGAACCGGCAGCCTTCTTGTCATTTGTCATGGTGCCTGCTTTTGTTTGGCGGGAAGCACGGACAAGAAATTTTGCTTGCGCTCGATCTCTTGCCAAATGCCTGTTGTATGGGCATTTTCGTAACCCATTCTGTCCCGGCGTTCAATAAGGCGGGACCTACCCCCAAGGATGTATTCAAATGTCGAAGACCAGCGCAGCAGCCGTTTCGAACCTCGGTGCCCTCGATGCAGCCCATCATCTTCACCCCTTCTCGGACATGAAGAAGCTGAACGCGACCGGCACGCGCATCATCGAGCGCGGTGAGGGCTGCCACATCTTCGACAACCACGGAAAGCGCTATCTCGACGGCTTCGCCGGCCTCTGGTGCGTCAATATCGGCTATGGCCGCAAAGAGATCACCGACGCCGTCGTGCGCCAGATGAACGAGCTGCCTTACTACAACACGTTCTTCGGCACGACGACGCCGCCGGCCGTCCTGCTCGCGCAGAAGATCACGTCGCATGCCGGCCCGAACATCAACCGCGTGTTCTTCACCGGCTCGGGATCGGAGGCAAACGACACCTGGTTCCGCATGGCCCGCGTCTATTGGGGCGCCATGGGCAAGCCGACCAAGAAGGCTGTTATTGCCCGCAAGAACGGCTATCACGGTTCCACCGTCGCCGGCGCCTCGCTCGGCGGCATGAAGTGGATGCACGAGCAGGGCGACCTGCCGATCGCCGGCATCCACCACATCGACCAGCCCTTCTGGTATGCCGAGGGCGGCGACCTGACGTCGGACGAATTCGGCGTGAAGATGGCCCGCCAGCTGGAAGAGAAGATCGACGAGCTGGGCGAAGACAATGTCGCCGCTTTCGTTGCCGAGCCGATCCAGGGTGCGGGCGGCGTCATCGTCCCGCCGGCCACCTACTGGCCGGAAATCGCCCGCATCTGCAAAGCGCGCAACATCCTGCTCGTCTGCGATGAGGTGATCTGCGGCTTCGGCCGTACCGGCCACTGGTTCGGCCACCAGCACTTTGGCGTGGAACCGGACTTGGCACCCATCGCCAAGGGGCTGTCCTCGGGTTATCTCCCGATCGGCGGCGTCATGGTCTCCGACCGGGTCGGCAATGTGCTGGTCGAGGAGGTCGGCGATTTCAACCACGGCTTCACCTATTCCGGCCACCCGGTCTGCGCGGCCGCCGCACTCGAAAACCTGCGCATCATCGAGGATGAAAAGCTCGTCGAACGCGTTCACGACGATATCGGCCCCTATCTCGCCGCCGGCCTGAAATCGCTGGAAGACCTGCCGATCGTCGGCGAAATCCAGCAGGTCGGCCTGATGGCCGCCGTGCAGCTCGCCGAGGACAAGACGACTCGCAAGCGCTTCGAGGACAAGGAAAAGGCCGGCGTCACGGTCCGCAACCATTGCCTGGAAAACGGCCTCGTTCTGCGCGCCACCGGCGACCGCATGCTCTTCTCCCCGCCGCTCGTCATCAGCCACGCTGAAGTCGATCAGATGATCGACATCACGCGGAAGGGGCTGGAACATGCGTGGACGGTGATGACGGCCTGATTGGCCTCAGGCGATCCGAAGGCCGAGATGCTCGGCCATCGGATCGAAGTCCCTGTCGGCATGGAGCAGGCTATGGCCGTGCTCCATGCAGTAGGTGCCGATGATGAGATCGGCGGTCTTGCGGATGGTGATGCCTTTCGAACGCAACCGCCGAAAATTTTCGGCGGCCCTTATGGCAATTTCGGGGGATAGCATCGGGACAACCTGGAACGGGGTCAGCCGCTTTTGAAGGTTGGCGGCATTCCCGTCGTTCTGGGCGCGCTGCAGGATTTCGAGAAGGACGATATCACCGAGCAGGATGTTGCGTGCTTTCGGTATCGTCTTGAGCTGCATGGATTGTGGCGTGTCTATACCGCGCAATGCCGCAATCCAGACCGAGCTATCAACGACAATCATTCGGCAGCGTCATCCCGCAGCGTTTCAGGCGGTCCCCAGCCTGTGCGCATCGCATCGAGATCGCCTTCCCAGCCCATTCCCCAAAGTTCTTCCAGAGCCTTTCGTCGACGCCATTCCTCTACAAGGTCGCGAAGTGCCAAATCGATGGTCGCCTTCTTTGTCGACAAGCCGGTGAGTTCCATCGCTTCTGCAATCAAGGCGTCATCAAGCTCGATATTCGTACGCATACTGGCCTCACCCTGGTGTATGAAACACGAAAATCATACACCAAGGCGTAGCCGCTCACAACGCAATCACTGAAACGCCGTCTCGAAGAAGCTCCTGAGCTTGCGCGAATGCAGCTTCTCCGTCGGCATGCCGGCGAGCTTTTCGAGCGCCCTGATACCGATGCGCAGGTGCTGGTTGACCTGCGTGCGGTAGAAGGCGGTCGCCATGCCGGGTAGTTTCAGTTCACCATGCAACGGCTTGTCGGAGACGCAGAGCAGGGTGCCGTAGGGCACGCGGAAGCGGAAGCCGTTGGCGGCGATGGTGGCGGATTCCATGTCGAGCGCAATGGCGCGCGACTGGGAGAGGCGTTTGACCGGGCCGCGCTGGTCACGCAGTTCCCAGTTGCGGTTATCGATGGTGGCGACGGTGCCGGTGCGCATGATGCGCTTGAGGTCGTAGCCTTCGAGGCCCGTGACTTCCTCGACCGCGCTTTCCAGCGCCATCTGCACCTCGGCCAGTGCGGGGATCGGCACCCAGACGGGCAGGTCGTCGTCGAGCACGTGGTCCTCGCGCACATAGGCATGCGCCAGCACGTAGTCGCCCAGCGTCTGGCTGTTGCGCAGGCCGGCGCAGTGGCCGAGCATCAGCCAGGCATGCGGGCGCAGAACGGCGATATGGTCGGTGATCGTCTTGGCGTTGGAGGGGCCGACGCCGATATTGACCAGCGTGATGCCGCCGTGGCCCTTCTTCTTGATGTGATAGGCCGGCATCTGCGGCAGGCGGGCGAGCGTCAGGTCGGTCTCCGGCTTGTCGGCGCCGGCCGGCGTCAGGATGTTGCCGGGCTCGACGAAGGCCGTATAGCCATTGCCGCCCTCGGCCATCTGCTGGCGCGCCCAGGCGCAGAACTCGTCGACATAGAACTGGTAGTTCGTGAAGAGCACGAAATTCTGGAAATGGTTGGCGCTGGTCGCCGTGTAGTGGCTGAGGCGGGCGAGCGAATAGTCGATGCGCTGCGCCGTGAACGGTCCGAGCGGAAGGGGTTCGCCGGGGCCGGGCTCGTAGGAGCCGTTGGCGATCTCGTCGTCCGTCGTCGTCAGGTCCGGCGCGTCGAAAAGGTCGCGCAGCGGCAGTTCGATGCCCTCGGCAATCTCCGCCTCCACATAGGCGCCTTCGCCGAAGGCGAAATGCAGCGGGATCGGCGTCGTCGATTCGGAAATCACGACGCGCACACCGTGGTTGCGGATCAGGAGGCCGAGCTGTTCCTTGAGATAGTGGCGGAAAAGTTTCGGACGGGTGACGGTCGTCGTGTAGACGCCGGGTGCGGCGACATAGCCATAGGAGAGACGCGAATCGATATGGCCGAAGCTGGTCGTCTCGATGGAGACCTGCGGGTAGCAGGCGCGGAAGCGCGTCTCCGGCGTGCCGGTCTTGCCGAGTGCCACGAAGGCGTCGGTCAGGAATGTCGTGTTGCGGTCGTAAAGCTCCTGAAGAGCATCGACCGCAGCCACAGGATCCTCGAAGGAGCGCGGCTCGTAAGGCTCTGGCGTGGCGAAGGAAAGCGGCTTGGGGGAAAAGATTCGTTTGCTCATGAATCACTATAGGTGCTGTTTTTTAACAAGCAAACGACAAGTCCGGCGTGCCCACAAGTCCTATCTCGGCGCCGCCAGAATGACGCCGGCGCCGACCAGCGCCAGCGTGGCCCCCGCCATGTCGAAACGGTCGGGCCGCATGCCTTCGGCCAGCCACAGCCAGAGCAGCGAGGCCGCGATATAGACGCCGCCGTAAGCCGCATAGGCGCGGCCGGCAAAGGCGCTGTCGATCTGGGTAAGCAGCCAGCCGAACAGAGCGAGCGAGAGCATGCCGGGAAGCAGCCAGAGAAACGACTTGTCGAGACGCCACCAGGCCCAGAAGGCAAAGCAGCCGGCGATTTCGGCAAGGGCGGCAAGGGAAAAGACGAGGAGGGATTTCATCCTGGCTCCGGGTGATGGCGGAAGGCCTGCCCGGTTTAACATGGAAAGATGGAAGGGAAAGGGATCAGCTCATCGACTGACGCTGGAGGGTGATGAAGAGCACGAGACCCGTGCCCTGCTTTTCGATGCCGAGACCGCCGGCATTGCTCCAGGCAAGGGCGCCGACCGGGGCGATCATCATCGCCGAAAGGGCAAGGATGCGCAGCGCGGTGGCGGAGGTGTGGAGGAGGGCGGCGGTCATCTGTCGTTTTCCGGGGAACTCTTGAAGGGCTCAGAGCGAGGCGGTGCAGGCGTGCGGCGTGGCGCAGGCAACCAGCTTGCCGGTCGTGTTGTGCGTGCTGCGGCGGTAGTCGGTCTCGACGGCTGCGGCCAGCATGATGGCGAAGATGGCCATCAGCAGGGTGATGATCGTCAGGCGGCGTGCGAGGATGTCCATGGTGTTCGTCCCTTTGGAGGCGTTTTCAATGTACCCCTTGTCGCATTGCGGGACTGAACGCTCCCTGAGAGGACAATTCATCTCCCGTTCAGGAAAGGTGTGATTCGCTTTTTTGACGGGCGTGACGGTCGCGCCAAAAACAAAAAGGCCGGCGCGAGCGCCGGCCTTTTTCTTGAAAGAAAGCCTCTTAGAGCCGCGACCAGGTCTGCGACTTGCAGAGCACGGCGAGCACGCAGCCCTTCATGCGCAGCGAGTTGCCTTTCACCGCGCCGGAACCGCTATAGGTCTTGTCCGTTTCCGGATCGGTGATCTCGCCGGTATAGTCGGCGCCCGAGCCGCTCAGCTTGCCGATGCGCTTGCCGGCGAATTTTCCGGTCTTCAATGTGATGCAGTAGCTGCCGCCACATTTGGCGATGGCGGCCGTCGAGCCGCTCGCCGT
>CBFGOD010000276.1:0-6189 GCA_965650295.1 uncultured Shinella sp.
GACCTCGCCGCGGCCGATCTGGAACGTGGCATCCTGCACGGCCCCCACGAGGCCGCCGGCGGCGAGCGCTTCGGGCGTGCGCGCCTGCGGAGGCAGACGGTTGAAGGCGCCGGCGTCGCGGCCGAACACTTTCCAGATTCCCTTCGCGTCGATTGCGGCCGGTGCGTCGCGACCAGATGCGGTGTCAGACATGGGCCTCTCCTTCGTGTCTTGCGGCGCTCTGCGCAGCGGATTTCAGCAATGCATCGGCAACCAGTGCGATTGCGGCCACGCAGAGGCCGGCGACGATGCCCGGTCCCGTCTCGCCGCGGGAAAGCGCGGTGAAGACTTCCTGGCCGAGCTCGCGCGTGCCGACGAGGGCGGCGATGACCAGCATGGACAGCGCCATCATCACTGTCTGGTTGATGCCGAGAATGAGCGTCGGCAAGGCGGCGGGCAGGCGCACGAAGCGGAAGGACTGCCAGGGCGTGCAACCCGACATCAACGCCGCCTCGATGCGTTCGGAAGGCACATGCGCCATGCCCGCCATGCCGTAGCGCACGGCCGGCGCGACGGCATAGGAGACGATGGCGATCAGCGCGGAAAAATCGCCGTTGCGGAAGAGCATGACGGCCGGCAGCAGATAGACGAGGGTCGGCAGGGTTTGCAGCGTGTCGAGCACAAGCTGCACCGGGTGATGCAGCCGGGGATGACCCGAAACCCAGATGCCGAAAGGCAGGCCGATGGCCAGCGCCAGCGCGACGGCGAGAACGGTGAGGTAGATCGACGACATGGCAGCCTGCCAGTAGCCGGTCACCAGCACGAAAAGCATCAGCAGGATGACCGTGAGCGCGGTGCGCGCACCGCCCAGCGCGTAGCCCGCCAGCGCCAGCAGGACGATGACGACGCTCCAGGGGGCGGCCTGCAACAGGTTGCGCATGGGGTTCATCACGCCGAGCAGCATGGCAGTGCGGAGCGCTTCCAGCGGCTCGTAGAAGTTCTGGTTGATCAGGCTGACGGCGCCGTTCCAGAAGGGCGCGGTTGTCAGCGTCCAGCCGGTGGGCCAAGCGGAGAGCGCGGGCAAGGCGAGGCTGGCAAGGGTCGGCACCAGAAGCAGGAGGGCGGCGGCGAGCGTATCGCGGCGATGCCAGAGACCTTGCCGCCCGGTCGACTGGTTGTGCGCAGCGGCCTGCGTCAGCCGGTCGAGAACGACGGCAAGCGCCACGATGCCCATGCCTGCCTCGAAGCCGGCACCGAAGTCGAGGCGGCGCAGCGCGCGCAGCACGTCGTAGCCGAGGCCGCCCGCGCCGATCATCGAGGCGATGATGACCATGTTGAGCGTCATCATCACCACCTGGTTGAGCCCGATGGCAAGCCGGGGTGCCGCAACCGGCAGCTCGACCTTCCACAGCGTTTGCGCCCGGCTGCAACCGGTCATGCGGGCAAGCTCGAGCGTCTCGGAGGGGACGGAGCGCAATGCCAGCACCGTGGCATGCACCATCGGCGGCAGGGCATAGACGACGGTGGCGAAGAGGGCGGCACTCGGGCCATAGCCGAAGAGCAGCAGGGTCGGCAGGAGATAGGAGAAGATCGGCACGGTCTGCATGACGTTCATGATTGCCCTGAGCCAGATCTCGGCGCGGGCGGAACGATAGGCCCAGATGCCCATGGCGAGGCCGAGGACGAGGGCGGCGACAACACAGATGACGACAGAGGCAAGCGTCGTCATGGCCGAGGCCCAAAGGCCGAAGAAGACGAGATAGGCGCCGGCCAGAAGCGTGAGCACGGCGAGGCCGTGCCCCGAAAGCCGCAGGCCGAGCAGGGCAGTAGCGAGGATCACGCCGAGCCAGCTCAGCGGTGGCGCAAGATGCACCTTGTTGAAGCCGGCGCCCTTTACCCAGCCGTCGGCGAGAACGAATTTCAGCCAGTCGATCGGCAGTTGTGCGGCAGATGCCAGCGCGCGGGTGATGTCGGCGATCTTCACGCCCGATATCGCCGCATCGCGCGCAAACCAGTTCATGCCCGCGCCGACCCAGTCGGTCAGCGGCAGGAGCGCCTGGTCGGAGAGATGGATGAACGACGCCGGCATCAGAAGGCTGGCCGCAAGGATGCCGAGCGTCAGCGCGAAACCGGCCCAGAGACCGTACCGGCCCGTCATATCCCTCGGTTTCATGAAGACGTCTGCCATCTCATCCCCTCCCAGGATCGGCTCAAGGCCGGGGCCGGATTACACCGGCCCCGGCTTCTATTTTAGTTTGCCGCGCAGGCTGCCCAGGAGCGCCATTTGGCCTCGTTCTTCGTGGCCCATTCCATGGCGACCTCGTTGACCGTGCGGCCCTTCACGTCGACCTCATGGACGAGATCGCCGAGTTCCTTGCCGTCCATGGTGAACTTGCGCACGATGTCGTAAGCGCAGGGCCACTTCTTCTCGCCGTCGGCCCAGGCCATCTTCTTGATCCAGCCTTCCGGCTTGCCGCAGTCATGGGTCGCCGTCTTGTTCTCGCCCCAGGCCGGGTCGGCGTAGCAGGCCTCTTCATAGGGCGGGAACTGGACGAAGGAGCCCTTGAAGACCGAGGGAACCCAATGCGGCTGGTAGACCCACAGGATGATCGGCGCCTTGCGCTCGTATGCGGACTGAAGCTCGGCGAACATGGCGGCTTCCGTGCCGGCATGGACGACCTCGAAGGGCAGGTCGAGCGCCTTCACGCGCTCCTCGTCGAATCCGCCCCAGCTGACCGGCGCGCCGAGATAGCGGCCCTTCGGCGTCGTTTCCGGCGAAGAAAAGGCTTCGGCACAGCTCTTCAATGCCTTCCAATCCGGCAGGCCGGGGCACTTCTCCGCCATATAGGCGGGATACCACCACTCTTCCTTCGCATGGGGCCCGAGCTCTCCCATGTCGAGAACCTTGCCGGTGGCAAGCGAGGCCGTGAAGGGCTTGTCCTGCGTCGTCTGCCAGGTTTCCAGTGCGATCGTCAGGTCACCATTCTCGAAGCCGGGATAGCGTGCGCTGTCGTCGGCCACGACCGTCTCGACGCTGTAGCCGTAGGTCGACAGGATGATGTTGAGGATTTCGGTGTCGATCAGCATCGACGACCAGTCGGCCACCATGAGCTTGATCGTATCGGTGGATTCCGGCTCGAAGGCGGCGGCGGGGGCCGCGGCCCCGAGGCTGAGCGCCAGCATTGCGGATGCTATCAGTTTTTTCATGGTCATTCCCCTCTGCTTGTGTTGATCTTCAGCCTTTGGCGTACCAGCCATTGTCGACGTAGAGCGCCTGTCCATTGACGAAGCTGGCATCGTCGGAGGCGAGCCACAGGGCGGCGGCCGCCACTTCCTCTGGCTCGCAGAGCCGTCCCTGTACCGAATGCAGGTCGGCTTCGTTCCAGTTCTGGCCGAGCCCGTCGAGCTCGACGATCTCGCGCAGGCCGTGCGCCGTCTTGACGAAGCCGGGGCAGACGGCGTTGGCGCGGATGCCGCGGTCGCGATATTCGATGGCGATGGAGCGGGCGAGCTGGAGGACCGCGCCCTTGGTCATGCAATAGAGGCTCTCCAGCGCAAAACCCTTCTCCCCGCCGATCGAGGAGGTGATGACGATCGAGCCACCGCCGTTTTCCAGCATGTGCGAGACGACTTCGCGGCAGACCACGAAGGCGGAGCGGACGTTGATGTCCATCAGCCGGTCGTAGTCGGCATCAGTGCTTTCATGCAACGGCTTCACGATGATCGTGCCGGCATGGCTGAACAGCGTGTCGACGCGGCCCCATTTTTCAACCACGGCCGCGAAGGACGCGCGCACGGCCGCCGTGTCCGTCACGTCGGTTTCGAGGAACAGAGCCTCGCCACCGGCCGCTTCGATCTCGGCGGCAGCGTCCGCGCCGGCGGCGGCCTGGATGTCGAAGATCGCGACGCGCGCACTGGCTTCGGCAAACATTTTGGCCGCGGCACGACCCATGCCGTTGGCGCCGCCGGTGATGATCGCCGTTCTTCCCTCAAGCCGTCCCGTTGCGGTCGTCCGTCCCACGACCTTCGACGCGATGTTCATGCGCTCCTCCCGAATGGATCATTGGTATATTCTTTATCCCAATGAATTGCGGCGCGATTGTCAAGCGTCAAAATTCTGCGGCGTGAAGTTTGGGAGTTTTCTGGAAGTCCCGGCGAAAACCGCCAGATGCGCCGCAGGCCCGTTTCAGGCGGCGTTGCGGGTCATCCGGCGGATGGCGGCCCAGAGCAGGGCGTGGAGATCGGCCATGGCGGCTTCGGAGGCGAGTGCATCCTCGCCTTCCAGCGCCCCGAGAAGATTCTCGAAGGATTTCAATGCATCGCCAGCCGAACCATCGGGTAGGGTGCCCTCGAAAGGCAGGAAGAGTTCGGCAAGCCCATCCTCGATGGCGCGGGCAAGCAGCGGGTTTTGTGAGGCGTCGCCAAGGGCAAGCAGGAACAGGGCTTCGGCCTGCTTGCGTTGCGGCGCGGTCCCCGCGGAATGCATCATGTCCGTCGCCTGGCGCAGGCGCTTGAGATCGGCAGTGCCGCGGCGCGCGGCGGCGAGGCGGGCGGCGGCGAGCTGGTTGACCGTCAGGAATTCCACGACGCGCATGGCGGCAGCCGGCGCGCGCGACATGCGGCGTCGGGCAAGCTGGGTCAGGCGATCCTCGTCCGTCACGAAGGCGCCACCCTGGGCGCCGCGGCGCACGGTGATATATTGGTTGGTCTCCAGCACGCGCAATGCTTCGCGCAGCGTCACGCGGCTGATGCCGAATTTGTCGGAAAGCTGGCGTTCAGCCGGCAGTCGCTCGGCGGGGAGCAGCAGGCCGGCATGGATTTGCCGGCGCAGCAGGTCGACGGCAAGTCCGTGGGCCGCCTGCGGTTCGACAGGTCTCAAGCCCCAGAGCATGGGTCACACTGCGGTGAATGTGTTGTCGACGAAGATTTCCGCGCCGTTGACGAAGCTTGACGCATCCGAGGCGAGGAACAGCGCGACTTCCGCGACCTCCTCGGGCTCGCAAATGCGGCCCTGCATGGCGTTGACGTCGTTTTCCGACGCAAAAACCCCGTAGCTGCGCAGCTGTTCGATCTCATGTTCACCATGCTGGGTGCGGACAAAGCTCGGGCAGATCAGATTGGACCTGATGCCCTGATCTCGATACTCGACTGCCAGGGCACGGGCAAGTTGATGCATGGCGGATTTCGAGGCGCAATAGAGCGCTTCGAGATGGGTTGCAGCCCGCACGCCGGTCGTCGAGGTGAAGATCAGCACGCCCTTGCCTCGCTCCAGCATTTCCGGAAGCACGAGCCGCGACATCAGGAAAGCCGACTTGGCATTGTTGTCCATCAGTTCGTCCCATTCCTCCAGCGTGCATTCGAGGAACGGTTTCACGATGATGATGCCGGCGTGGTTGAACAGGACATCGACCTTGCCGAAGGCCTCCTTCGCGGCAAGATAGGCCTTCTCGGCCTCTTCCGGGCGCGACACATCGGCATGAACGAAGGCGACGTCGAGATCGCGGGTGGTGAGCGCCTCTGCCAGATGCCGGGCAGCCTCCGCGTCGCGATCCGCGATCATCACGCGGGCACCTTCCTCCGCAAACAGCTTGGCGCTTGCGGCGCCCGCACCTTTTGCGCCACCGGTGATGAGGACGGACTTTTTTGAAAGGCGTTCCATGGTCTAAGAAATAGACCAATTGAACGGCCCTGTCCAGCGAACCTCTACCGGCAGGGCCGTCGAACCTCCGGGTGCAAATGTCGGTTTGTCGAATTCCGTGGCGGAAATGAACAACCCGGATTCACGTGTCTACCCTTTTGCCGCCAGTTCATCGATCAGGCGTGTCAGCATCGTGTCGCAGTGCGCAAGCTGTTCCGCGCTGACGAACTCGTCCGGCTTGTGCCCCTGGTCCATGAAACCGGGGCCGCAGATGGCGGTGGACATGCCCAATTCCTGATCGAAGAGCCCGCCTTCGGTGCCAAAGGCGACCTTGAGCGTGCCGTCGTCGCCGAGGATCCTCTTGAGGAGGGTTACGACGGGCGCATCCGCGCCGGTGTTGAGGCCGGGATAGCCCGAGACGGGCGCGATCTCGATACAGGCCATGGGAAAGCGGTTGCGGTAGGGTTTTGCGATGGTCTCGGCATCCGCCGCGATACCGGCGAGGATGGCATTCGGGTCGTCCTCGGCGATATTGCGGATCTCGAAATCGATCTCGCAGCGATTGGGCACGA
>CBFGOD010000277.1:0-6175 GCA_965650295.1 uncultured Shinella sp.
CTCTCGGCCTCTCCCTTACCAAGGGAGTGCTCTACCCCTGAGCTATAGCAGCATCTTGCGAAGCGGAAGGCGCTTTCGCGTGAGCGAGGGCCTATTGCCATAGGTGGATGGGCAGTGCAAGCGGCGATTTCGCGATTATCGCAACAAACTGATGACGAGGGTGCTTTTTTCGCATCCGCGATTTCATTATGAGAAGGGATTATGAGCGGCAGAGACGAGACGAAAAGCGGGAAAATCAGGACGGAAGCGGAGATCCGGGCGGAGCGGCTGGCCAAGACGCTGCGCGACAATCTCCAGCGCCGCAAGCAGCAGGCGCGTGCGCGCCGTGCCGGCGAGGCGGATGAGACGACGGGTTTGCCCGGCGGGACGCCTGCCGCAAAAAAAGACGAATCGGACGGTTAGTCGGGATGTCTTCACCACGAAGGTTACGGGGGTGATCGTCCAGCCGGGCGTGCGCATGCGTGGTCGGTCGGCACGGTCTTCATTTTTCTTTCGCGATGCTCTAAAGAGGCCGCAATCTCCGAAAGCCTATATATCAAGAAAGGCGGGCCCGGCCCGTAATCGCATATGGATCGTATCAGGATTGTAGGCGGCAACGAACTCAAGGGCATCATCCCGATCTCCGGCGCCAAGAACGCCGCGCTGCCGCTGATGATCGCGTCGTTGCTTACCGACGACACGCTGACGCTAGAAAACGTGCCGCATCTCGCCGATGTCGAGCAGCTTATCCGCATCCTTGGCAACCACGGCGCCGACATCACCGTCAACGGCCGCCGCGAACGCCAGGGCGAGGGCTATTCGCGCACCGTCACCTTCACCTCGCGCAACATCGTCGACACGACCGCTCCTTATGAGCTGGTCTCGAAGATGCGCGCCTCCTTCTGGGTCATCGGCCCGCTGCTCGCCCGCGAAGGCAAGGCCCGCGTCTCGCTGCCCGGCGGTTGCGCCATCGGCACGCGCCCGGTCGACCTCTTCATCGAGGCCCTTGCGGCGCTCGGCGCCAAGCTCGAGATCGACGGCGGCTATATCGAGGCGACGGCCCCGGCCGGCGGCCTGATCGGCGCGCGCTACACCTTCCCGAAGGTCTCGGTCGGCGCGACGCACGTCCTCATGATGGCGGCGACGCTCGCCCGCGGCACGACCGTCATCGGCAATGCCGCCCGCGAGCCTGAGGTGCAGGATCTTGCCAAGTGCCTGAACGCCATGGGCGCGAAGATCACGGGTGCCGGCACCTCCACCATCACCATCGAGGGCGTCACGCAGCTCTCCGGCGCGCGCCACCGCGTCCTGCCGGATCGGATCGAGACCGGCACCTATGCCATGGCTGTGGCCATGACCGGCGGCGACGTCGTGCTGGAAGGCACGGACGCATCGCTGCTCGACACCGCGCTTGAGGCGATCCGCCGCTCCGGCGCCGAGATCACCTCGACGGAAAGCGGCCTGCGCGTCGTGCGCAACGGCGGCGGCATCAAGCCGGTGGACGTCGTCACCGATCCCTTCCCGGGCTTCCCGACGGACCTGCAGGCGCAGTTCATGGGCCTGATGACCAAGTCGAGCGGCATTTCGCACATCACCGAGACGATCTTCGAAAACCGCTTCATGCATGTGCAGGAACTCGCCCGCCTCGGCGCGAAGATCTCGCTCTCCGGCCAGACGGCGAAGATCGAGGGTGTGGAACGCCTGCGCGGCGCGCCCGTCATGGCGACGGACCTGCGCGCCTCCGTATCGCTCGTCATCGCCGGCCTTGCCGCCGAGGGCGAGACGATGGTCTCGCGCGTCTACCATCTCGACCGCGGCTTCGAGCGCCTCGAAGAGAAGCTCACCCGCTGCGGCGCCATCGTCGAACGCGTCAGCGATTGATCTTTCCCACGCGGCGGCGTTGCAGTCCGCCGCGTGCCGTCCTATCTCGTTTACCGAATATACGGGATGCCGCGCACGGCGGCATCCACGGGAAGGACATCGATTATGGACAGCCTGAAACTGCTTGCCCTCGACGCCGAAGACCTCGCGGTCGTCTCGGCCCATCTCCAGGACGCGGTCTTCAAGACCGACGGCCTCGCCTTCGACGCCCGCCAGCATGTCTTTTCGGTTGTCGTCAACCGCTTCGTCTGGGAAAATGCCGCAAGCCGCGGCAAGAGTTTTGAGCGCCGCCGCGCCGTCGTCGCCTTCAAGCGCGTCAACGCCGTGCGCTCCCTCGGCATCGACCGCAAGGATACGAGCGCCGTCTTCTCCCTGCTCGCCGTAAACTTCACGCCGAAGGGCGAAGGCCCTGATGGAACGCTGGAAGTCGTGCTCTCGGGCAATGCTTCCGTGGCGCTCGATGTGGAATGCGTCGAAGTTCAGCTTGCAGATACCGGCGGAGCATGGGAAACCAGCTTGAAGCCCCGCCATCCAGCGGTTTGAATGCATGAACCGGCAGTTTTGCCGGGAGACGACAGGGACGACAGACTTGGCGATCAGACTTGACTACCAGAGCAGCGACTTCGAAAGCCGTTTCGCTGCCTTCCTGACCACCAAGCGCGAGGTCTCCGAAGACGTCAACACGGTCGTGCGCGCCATCATCGACGATGTGCGCGCCCGCGGCGACAAGGCGCTGGCCGACTATTCCAAGAAGTTCGACGGCCTCGATTTTTCCGTGACTTCCATGCGCGTGTCGCTGGAAGAAATCGAACAGGCCTATGACACCGTCGATCCGAAAATCATCGCCGCCCTCGAACTCGCCGCCCAGCGCATCGAAAAGCACCATGCCCGCCAGAAGCCGAAGGACGATATCTACGAGGACGAGATCGGCGTCGGCCTCGGCTCGCGCTGGACGGCCATCGATGCCGTCGGTCTCTATGTGCCCGGCGGCACGGCGAGCTATCCAAGCTCGGTTCTGATGAATGCCGTGCCGGCCAAGGTGGCCGGTGTGCCGCGCATCGTCATGGTCGTGCCGGCCAAGGACGGCGAGATCAACCCAGCCGTGCTTGCGGCCGCGCGCATTGCCGGCATCGATGAAATCTACCGCATCGGCGGCGCGCAGGCTGTCGCAGCGCTCGCCTATGGCACGCAGACCATCGCGCCCGTCGCCAAGATCACCGGCCCCGGCAATGCCTTCGTCGCCGCCGCCAAGCGCCAGGTCTTCGGCACCGTGGGCATCGACATGATCGCCGGCCCCTCGGAAGTGCTCGTCATCGCCGATGCCGACAACGATCCGGACTGGCTCGCCGCAGACCTGCTCGCCCAGGCCGAACACGATGTCGGTGCCCAGTCGATCCTCGTCACCGACAGCACGGCTCTTGCCGATGCCGTCGAGGCCGCCGTCGAGCGTCAACTGAAGACGCTTGTGCGCTCTGAAACCGCCGCCGCCAGCTGGCGCGATTTCGGCGCCATCATCCTCGTTCCGGACCTCAAGAAAGCCGTGCCGCTGGCAAATCGCATCGCCGCCGAGCACCTGGAAATCGCGACCGCCGATCCCGATGCGCTGATGCCCGAGATCCGCAATGCCGGCGCCATCTTCGTCGGCCGCCATACGCCTGAAGTCATCGGCGATTATGTCGGCGGCTCCAACCACGTTCTGCCGACCGCCCGCTCGGCCCGCTTCTCCTCGGGCCTCTCGGTGCTCGATTATATGAAGCGCACGTCGATCCTGCGCCTCGGTCCCGATCAGCTTCGCGCACTCGGCCCAGCGGCCATCACGCTGGCGGAAGCAGAAGGCCTCGGCGCGCATGCCCGCTCCGTCGCCATCCGGCTCAATCTGGAGAGCTGAGGCATGGGCACGAAGGGCAACTTCCGCCTCTGCGACGTGGTGCTGGACGACACGATCGGCCGCGCTACGCCTGACGTGGAGCACGAACGTGCCGTTGCCATCTTCGATCTCATCGAGGAAAACACCTTCGAGCCGGTCGGCCATGCTGGCGGCCCCTACCGTCTCAACATTTCGCTTCTCGACAGCAAGCTGGTCTTCGCCATTCGCACGGAGGCAGGTGAAGACGTCGCAACCCACATCCTCTCGCTGACGCCGTTCCGCCGTATCGTGAAGGATTATTTCCTGATCTGCGAAAGCTATTACCAGGCGATCCGTTCCTCCACGCCGAGCCAGATCGAGGCGATCGACATGGGTCGGCGCGGCATCCACAACGAGGGTTCGCAGACCTTGATGGACCGGCTGTCGGGCAAGATCAAATTCGATTTCGACACCGCCCGCCGGCTGTTCACGCTCGTCTGCGTTCTCTACTGGCGCGGGTGAGCGAATGGAGGGTGTGTTCCCGACAGCCCTGGAAGCCTCGTCGCGGACGCCCCGTTCGATCCTCTTCATGTGCCGCATGAATGCCGTGCGCTCGCCGATGGCCGAAACTCTGGCCCGCAGCCTTTTGCCCGGCACCTATATCGCTTCGGCCGGCGTGCGCCCCGGAGAGCGGGACCCCTTCGTCGATGCCGTGCTCGACGAGGTCGGCCTGTCGCTTGGCCGCCATGCGCCGCATTCGCTGGATGAGCTGGAGGACGACTATTTCGACCTCATCGTGACGCTGGCGCCGGAAGCCCACCATGCCGCGCTCGAACTAACCCGCTCCATGGCCGTCGATGTCATGTACTGGCCGACGCCGGACCCCACGGTGGCGACCGGGACCCGCAACCAGATTCTCAGCTCCTATCGCGATGTTCGCGAATTCCTGAAAACTCTGATAGAGAAGCGCCTGAAGGATCCGGCCTGAGCCCAGCAAGGCCTGATTTTCAGCAAATGCAGAAACCCCGCGCTTCGGTGTTCACAAAGCACCGGGGATTGTGTAGTTTCCGGCAAATTTTTCGAGGCGGGCATCCGGCCTCCCCGAATTCACCCTACAGGAATATCATCACAAGATGGCAAAAGAAGAAGTCCTCGAATTTCCCGGCATCGTGACGGAACTGCTCCCGAACGCAACGTTTCGCGTCAAGCTTGAAAACGAGCACGAGATCATCGCACACACCGCAGGCCGCATGCGCAAGAACCGCATCCGCGTTCTCGCCGGCGACAAGGTGCTGGTCGAGATGACCCCTTACGACCTCACCAAGGGTCGCATCACCTACCGTTTCAAGTAAGACGCTTTTCAAAGCCCTGGGGCAGCGCCCTCGTTCGGCCCCCGGCCAGAGAGCGAAATCCGGCGCCCCCGGCGCCTTCCCGGAGATCCCATGGCGCAGACCGACAAGCTCATCCTCGCCTCCGGCTCGCCGCGCCGCGTCGAACTGCTCGCGCAAGCGGGCATCGAGCCCGCGCGCCTGATGCCGATGGATATCGACGAGACGCCGAAGCGCTCCGAGCATCCCCGCTCGCTTGCACGGCGCCTGTCGACCGGCAAGGCGCAGGCGGCGCTTGCCGCCATCAAGGGCGATCCGGCCTTCGCCGGCAGCTATATCCTTTCGGCCGATACGGTCGTCTCCGTCGGCCGGCGCATCCTGCCGAAGACCGAGATGATCGACGAGGCCTCCAGCGCGCTGCATCTGCTCTCCGGCCGCAGCCACCGCGTCTTCACCGGCGTGTGCCTCATCACGCCTGATCGCACGGTGCGCCAGAAGGTCATCGACACGAAGGTGCGCTTCAAGCGCCTGTCGACCACCGATATCGAACAATATCTCGCCTCCGGCCAATGGCGCGGCAAAGCGGGCGGCTATGCCATCCAGGGCATCGCCGGCAGCTTCGTCGTCAAGCTCGTCGGCTCCTACACCAATGTCGTCGGTCTGCCGCTCTACGAGACGCTGACGCTGCTGTCGGGCGAAGGTTTCGACGTGCATGCCGGCTGGGCGGGCGCCTGATGGCGGACGAACCGGAAAAGCCTGCGGCCACCGTCGCGCCGCTGCGCAAGGCTGTTCCCTGCCCGATCTGCAGCCGTCCCTCGGCGCGCGAGCATTACCCCTTCTGCTCGAACCGCTGCCGCGACGTCGATCTCAACCGCTGGCTCTCCGGTTCCTATGCCATTCCGGTTGCCGATGGGGAAGAAAAGCCCGAAGACGACGAAATCTAAGCCCTTCGTCGTGGCAAAAATCCAATCTTTTCCACAACTTGAAAAGACTGTCATTTTTCCGGCAAAAAACCGCCGATAGGGGTGGACACATTTTTGCAAGATGCTATAACCCCGCTCGCTTCCGGGGCGAAACCAAGCGCCCCACGGATTTCCAACCGAAATCCACCCGGATGCCCGGATAGCTCAGTTGGTAGAGC
>CBFGOD010000278.1:0-6168 GCA_965650295.1 uncultured Shinella sp.
TCCAGAGAGTGTTTTCGCGAGCGCGGGCGGAGGGATTGCTGGTCTGGAGCCTTCCGGGCAACCAGGGGGATCTCTCGGTCTCACCCACTCTGCTATTGGACTATGCAAAATGGCAAGGTGTCAAGTTTCGAGCCATTGCGATTGCTTACGGTTGTCTATGGGAAAGGCCTTCGAACGACATCGAGGACCCTCGCCTCGTTCCAAGTTCTTGACGCTGGATCACCAACGCGGCTTGCCGATGTGCTGACCGCAGCCGCAACGCTAAGCACCCAGTACAGCGCGCTTGAAGGTGATGTTGAGAAACAGAATGTCCTGCGAATGGTCCTTGCCAGCATCACGCTTCGAACCGATGCGATGATGTTGGAGATCGCATCCGGCAGGCTGATCGCGATGCTGCTGGATGGAACCGCAGATCAGAAAGGACCGGCGCAGCCCCCTGGCGCCGCCGATGGTGCCCTTTTCCCCGATACGCTCGTCGTCGCGCATCGCATCGAAATAATCGCCGGCCGCTTTGCCGCCTATTGAAATAGCCGGCGCGAGGCGAAGAACTCGGCGCTTGCCTGACACCGTCAGCCTATCGCGCGATGGCTATCGGCATTCCGCTTGCCGGATGCGGCAGCACGTCCATTTCCAGCCCGTAAATCCTTCGCATTTGTCCGCTCGTTACGATCTCGGCAGGCGTACCGCGGGCAATCAGGCGGCCGGAATGCAGGGCAAGGATCTCGTCGCAGAAACGGGCGGCCATGTTGACGTCATGCAGCACGATGACAACGCCGACGCCCTTCGCGTGGCGCAGGTTCCGTATGAGCGAGAGAACCTCGATCTGGTGCACGATGTCGAGCGCGGACGTCGGCTCATCGAGCAGCAGGCAATCGGCATCCTGCGCCACCAGCATTGCAAGGCACACTCTTTGCCTCTCGCCGCCGGACAGCGTGTCGACCTGGCGGTCCGCCATGCAAACGACATCGGCGAGCAACATCGCTTCCTCCACTTTCGCACGGTCGATTGCGCCGAAGCGACCGAGTGCGCCATGCCAGGGGTAGCGGCCGAGAGCGACCAGTTCCCGAACCAGCATGCCCGGTGCATTGAATGTCGTCTGCGGCAGATAGGCGAGCTTGCGGGCGAGATCCCGATTGTTCCATTCATGCAGGGGCCGGCCTTTAAACTGCAAGGCTCCGCCACCTGGCAACTGCTGCCGGGCGAGGATTTTCAGGAGCGTCGATTTGCCCGAACCATTGTGCCCGATGAGGCCGACGATGCGCTTTTCCGGCAGGGTCAATGTCAGGGGATGCAGCAGGATGCGATCAGGAACGGAAAACGAAACCGCTTCGAGCTTGAAAAGCGGATCGGTTTCCTCCGACAACGGCATATTGGACTGCTCAGTCATGATCTCGCCGCCAGTACGGCACACAGAGAGACGGGCGACGGCCGAGATCCTTGCGCAACGGCATGACGGCGTCATGCTCTCCGGCAACCCAGACGAAGCTCTCCTGTAATTCTCTGTATTCTTCGACGGCCTGCGAAAGACGGTCGAGGAAAGCGGGTGTGTTTTCGGGAGCATCCCTGCAGAACCATTCCACGATCATGCCTTGGGGAACGTCGATATCGATCCTGTCTCCGGACACGGGCACCTCGATCAGAATATGGCCACTAGCATCGCTCGGGAGCGTTTCGGCAATCCGCGCCATGGCAGGCAGCGCCGTCTCGTCTCCGGCCAGCAAATATCGACGCGCGGGCTTGACGCCGAGGCCACAGGGGCCGGAGACGCCGCAGACCGCACCCGGCTCGGCTAACCGCGCGAAATTCGAACCCGGCCCGTCTTCATGCAGCACGAAATCCACATCGAACCAACCCTCGTCGGCATTGATGCGGCGGATGGTGTAGTAGCGGGTCTCGACGCCTTCACCCGGCAGAGCGGCCGGAAAATGCAGGCGGACATGCAGATTGTCGTTCGTCGCGAAATGGCGAAGGTCCCTTCCGACGAAGCGCAAGCGCTGCATGGAGGGGGCCAACCGATAGGAGACCTGCACCGTGACCATCCGGAAGCCGCGGGGTTTTCGTTCCGTCATGCGCGTCTCCCGATCAGCAGTAGCAGGAAAGGCCCTCCGACGACGGTTGCCAGCAGGCCCGCCGGAATCTGGAAGGGGAAGATGATGTTGCGACCAAGCCATTCAGCCGCCAGCAGGATCCCGCCACCGATCAGCGCCGAGGCGATACAATGGCTGGCCGGCCTCTGAAAACCTGCAAGGCGGGCAAGATGCGGCCCCATCAGCCCCGCAAAGCTGAGTGGGCCGACCAAAATGGTCGCTGCCGCGGTGAGGACTGCCGAAAGGACGAGAAGAATTGTGTTGGCGATGCGAAGCTCCACCCCCTGCCCACGGGCGACGGCCTCGCCGAGCGGCAGGATTTCCAGCCATCGCCGGAAGAGGAAGGCCAGCACCAGGCCGGCACCGAGGATGAACATCGCCACGACAGCCTCTTCAGGCCGGACCGCATAGGTCGAGCCGGACAGCCAGGCCAGCAATTGCTCCAGGCGCGGATCCTGCATGGCCATCAGCACGGCCATCACGAAGCCTGAAATCGAACTCAGCGTCACGCCGATCAGCAACAGGCGATCGCCCTGAAAATCGCCTCTGCGGGACAGCATCAGGATGAAGGCGAGCGTCACGCCGGCACCGATGGCGCCCGTGCCGATCTGCAAACCGCGCGTCGCGGCAATGGTGGACAATGTCGCGGCGATGACGCCGAGCATCGCGCCCGAGGAGACCCCGAGCACTTCGGGCGAGCCCAGCGGATTGCCCGTCATGCGCTGCAAAATGGCCCCGGCAAGAGCCAGCATGGCACCGCCGCTGACCGCCGCGGCGGAGCGAACCATTCGCATCGCAAAGAGCCCGTCGATGCTGCCGAAAGGGAGAAATGCCCAGCCGGACGATATCCGCCCGAAAACAACCGTGAGAAACACGGCGCCCACCAGTAGGAAAGCTGCCAAGGCAAGCATTGCCCAGGGTCGCCTCAGCCTTCGGGCGAGCGCCGCGCTGTCCACGACGGGCGGTGCAAGCGTTTTCAGACGCCGGACCAGGACGAGCAACAGCGGCGCGCCCATCAGCGCGGTGACGGCGCCGGTTGGAAAAATACGATAGGTCACGGGCAGAGCCTGAACGCATTGATCGGTGGCGGTCAGAACGAGCGCGCCCAGAATGGCGGACCAGGCGAGTTCCCGGCCAGGCCCGCGTGCGCCACCCGCCCGCGCAAGGGCAGGTACGGCGAGGCCGATGAAGCTGATGACGCCGACGGCGGCCGTGACGACGGCAATCATTGCAGCAGCGATGAAAAGGGCAAGGAAGCGGAAGGTCTCGAGGCTCAGCCCGAGGCTTCGGGCGCTGCCGTCATCGAGCGCAAGCAGCATGAGCGGGCGCTGGATCAGCACCGCCGCGACTATCGCAGCAAGCAGGCGCGGCACAAGGAAGAGCGTGCCGGACCAGTCCTGCTGATCCAGATAGCCGGCGCCCCAGAGATAGATTCCCGTCAGGAAATCGTGGTTGAACAGCATCAGCACGGCGCTCGCCGCGCCGCAATAGAGGCTGACGATCATGCCCGACAGCGTGACGGTCGCCGGCGAAAGCCCCTTTCGCCACGACAAGGCCAGAATGGCCGCCAGCGCCAGCCCGGCCCCTGCCAGCGCCACGCCCTCGGAAGCCGCCACCGCAGCAACCGGAAACCAGAGGGTTGCGACGGTGAGCGCCAGATAGGAACCGGCTGAGATACCGAGCGTCGCCGGCTCGGCCAGCGGATTGCGCAGAACTCGCTGCAGGACAGAGCCTGCGACACCGAGCGCCGCTCCCGCCATCAGCGCCACGGCGATGCGCGGCAGCAGGGTGTAGTGCAGCAGGATTTCGGCGGTGGCGTCCGGATCGGGAACGAGCACCGCCCAGACAGAAATGCCCTCGGGCAACACGGCGAGGATATTGAAGCCGATCATGCCCAAGCTGAACAGTGAAAAACCGCCCATCAGGACGGCGAGCGTGGGATAGCGGATCAGGCCCATGCGTCAATCCCCCACGAGCGCCGCCGAAGCGAGGCGGAGAAAGCGCGATGCCGACGGCAGTCCGCCATAGAAAAGCACGTCGGGAATGCGCACGACGCGCTTTTCGCGCGCGAAAGGCAGGCTGGCGACAACGGGGGACGCCAGCAGCTTATCCAGCGAGACGGTGCTGGTGTCGCCGACACAAAGCAGGCGCGCCTCCTTCCGCTCTGCGAGCCGATCGACAGTGACGGTGACATGGCCATACGCGGTGGTGGGGCCGTCCCAGGCATTGGCGATACCGAGACGGTCCAACACGCTCTGGAACAGGCTGTTTTTCCCGAAAAGCAGCACGCGGCGGCCATCGATGATGGTGACGACGAAGACCGGACGACCGTCATAACCATACAGGCGAGCCTTCGCCTGCTGCATTTGCGCATCGAAGCCCTGCCGGAAAAGATGATAGGCGCGTTCACGCCCGATGCGCTGCGCCAGCGCCAGCAGGGCGGCATCACCTTTCAGAAGAGGATCGCCTCCATCAAAGGCGTCCGGGGAAAACGGGAGGGTTGGCGCGATGACCTTGAGACGCCCTGCAAGACCCGCAAGCTCATCCCCCATCAGGATCAGGTCGGGATTGAGCTCCAGCACGAGCTCGAGATTGGGCTCGGACCGCAGGCCCAGATCCAGTGTCGAGGATGGCGCCGAAGGTTCGACGACGAGCATGGCGTACCGGTCGCGCTCGGGTATCGCCATGGGCGCGACGCCGAGGGCGAGAAGATTTTGCGCGCCAGGCCAATCCAGCGCGACCACACGCGAGGGCGCTGCGGCGGCATGGGCCTGGACGCTCATGCCGGCCGCAGCCATTGCGCCGAGCAGTGCCCGGCGCGACAGCCCATTTGCGAAAACCACGCTCAGAACTGCTTTTGCACGGAGAAGGCGATCGTCCGCGGCGCGCCGAGATAGTTGCTGGTCTGCCAGTACCCCTTGTTCGCGACATTCGTGACCGAGAGGCGCACGGTCAGCGGGTCGCCGAATTGGGTCGTCGTGTAGCGCAGGCCGAGATCGAAGGTCGTAAAGGCAGGCAGGCGATCGGTGTTCGCATCATTGGCCCATTGTTTGCCGGTGTACTGCACACCGCCCGTAAGGAAGAAGCCTTCGACCTGCGGCAACTCGTATTCCAGATAGGCCTTGGCGAGCAGCCCCGCGACATTCGTCGGGTCCTTGCCGTCGAATTCACCGCCTTTCACGTCAGCATTCAGTAGCGTCACACCACCAAGAACCGTCAGGTTGTCGGTAGCATTTCCGGTCGCGGTGACTTCGATGCCACGATGGTTCTGGCGGCCATCCTGCGTGTACACATTGCTGCTGCTGGTGAATTCGTAGGCCTTCTCGATATCGAACAGCGCACCCGTCAGAAGAACGCCACCGACTTCGGCCTTGATGCCGAACTCCTTCTGCGTGCTGACCATCGGCGACATGACCGCGCCGACATTGGTCGTACCATCCGGCGCCACGCCCCCCTGCTCGAGGCCTTCGATATAGCTGCCATAAAGCGATATGGATGGTGTCAGCTTGAAGACCAGCGAGGCCGAGGGCGACAGACGGCCCTGATCATAGGGAACCCCTGAAAGGGCGCCCGTCGCGTCATAGCCTTCCGCGCGGATCTTGCTGTATGTCGCACCGACCAGCGCGCTCCAGCGCTCGTTGAAATCGATCTGGTCGCCCAGCACGAAACTGTCATTGCGCACGCGCCCGGCATAGTAGGGCTCGCTGTCATCGACCGGGAAAACCGGGCGGGGAAGATAGGTCGGCGACGTCAGCGGGAACGGCCCGAGCCATCCAGTGTTCGGGTTATAGGGCGTGGCCCACGACTGGTCGGCATACATCTGGTAGCCGAGCGTCACCTTGTGGCTGATCGATCCGGTATCGAAGGCGATGTCACCGAAAAGCTGTGCGGCATCGAACTCGTTCTTGGTGCGGCCGGAATGAATGGCGATCTGGGTATATTCGCCCGGTGTCTCGACGGCATTCATGATGTGGTCCTGAACGGGCCGGTCGATGAACTCCTTGGAATAGGCGCCCCGGATGGTGATGTTGTCGTTCACCTCATAGGTCGCTTTGAGCTGGACCTTCTTCTTCTCGAATTC
>CBFGOD010000279.1:0-6153 GCA_965650295.1 uncultured Shinella sp.
AGGCCCATCCGGTCGGTCCAGTTGTTATGCCGGCATACGAGGTAGGCGCTGCTCCAGCCGCCATGCTGTGACCGGCCGTGGGGGCGATGGTTTGCGAGGCCAGCGGCGGTCTCGAGGATTTTGCGCTGCGTGGGTGAAGGCCTTTTCATTCGCCGCTCCCATTTCCAGACGAAGTTATGGGGGTGCGCTGGCGCGGCAGCGTGCCAAGCAGGTAGCAGCTCCAGTTGAGGTTCGCCTTTTCCCAGTAGGTACGCGCCTCGTCCTCGTCATCGAAGACGGCGATGCCCATGTCGGCATCATCGAAAAAGACAACGAATTGCCGCTTTAGGCTCTGGCGCGGCTGGCACCAGATTTCCTGATACTCTGTCATCGTAGCCCCATGCCTCCGACCATTTGCGTATATTCGCCGCCGGGCCATTCGGGCGTGGCGTTCCAGCGGTCACGGATCGACCACTTCACGCAGCCAGGCGCCTGCGCGATGGACGTCGCCATCCGCTTCGCACCGTCGAGGGTCTCGACCCATCCGATGACGCATTTTTGTCCTTCGAGGGGATAGCCGAACGCCGAAACCTCGTAGCGCTGGCCGTTGTCGCCGGTCGGCTTCATGCTCATGGCTCGCCCCCAGAAGTGGAGGAGGTGGAGCCGTCCGTTGCCCTGAACCCGGCGCAGACATTGACCGCCAGCGCGACCATGGCCACGATCCAAGCCACATCCGCATCGGTGCGCTCACGGTTCACATCGACGACGAGGACGGGAACGCCATCGGCATCGAGAAGCGTCCCGACATCTTCATCAGATTTGGACAGCGGCAATTTCACGCCGTGCTGCGAAACGGCCTGCCTGAACATTTCGATGTTCTTCGGATGAAACATCAATCTCTCCCTATCGCCTCGGCCGAAGCCTCGGGCGCTTGAAAATCGAGGTCGCTCGGGTGGCAAAGGCTGGCGGCGCTGCAAAGGTCGAACTGGACATGCACCAGGTCGGGCCTCTCGGGTCGCTCCTTCAGGATCGTGCCTTTCTCGCCTGTCGCCTGGTGCTCGACGCGGGCGCCAACGACAGGCCGGAAACCCCAGCGGGCAAAGACGGCTTCATATGGTTTCGCCATCACGCACCTGCCTTTGCCGCTTCTTTGAGCAGGCCGGAGACTGCAACATGCGATGGGCCGGGGCAGACGTCCCGGACCGAAATGAACCCGCCCTGGCGTTCGAAGACCGCGCCGCAGGTGTAGGAACGAACGTGCTGCCGACCATCGGCGGTGCCCCAACCAGCCTGGTCCGCCTGCGCGCAGCACACCGGGCAATTGTTGAGCCTGGCGCTGGCAAAGAATTTGGCGACGGCCTCGTGATCGCTCATTGCGGCGCCAGCCTCACGCCTTGCCGAGCGAGCTTTCCAGCTCGGCCGGCTCAATGACGAACTCCTCGCCCGCGGATTTGATGGTCACGCCGGCGATGAGGCGGGCCTTTTCAGCATCCGCCAACATGGCGTCTTTGTTGACCTCTTCCTTGATGCGGACGAACTGTGAAAAGCCGACCTTTTTGCAGGCGGCGATAACCGCTTCAGCCGCGCGGATCGACACGCTCGGCGGGCGAAGCTTCCAGTTAATCCGCCCGGTTCCGAAGTCATGGAATTTCACCTTGCCGTCGTTGGTCAGCTCCAGGCGGCGGGCCTCGCAGAAGGTTTGCACCCCCTGTTCGTGTTCGGCGAGTTCGGCGGCCAGGTCGGCGGATGCCTGCTCGAATTTCTCGCCCGCAATGCGGATGGCTTCATCAGCGTCCGCGCGAAGCTTCTGGATGTCGCGCCGCAGCGTGCCGATGCGCCCGATGGCGAAGACAGCATCTTCGCGTGATTGGGGCACTCGGGCGAGTGCTTTGGCTTTGTTCTTTTTCGTGGCAGTTTTCATGTTTCTGTCCTCGTTGTGGTTGGGAGGGGGAGCGCCGGCGGGGTCAGGGCTTTCCGCCGAAATCCGGCCGGATGACGTTGTCGCTGGGCAAGGTTTCTGCGACCGCCTTCAGTTCGCTCGTCACCACCTGGCGAAGCTCGCGAGCGGCCTCCAGCTGCCGCAGGGCGCCGATCTCGCGCTCTTGCAGGATGGCAAGGTGGCGGAGAGTGCGGATGATGTTGAGCAGGGACCGCACGCCTTTGCCGTCGATGACGATCGTCTCGTCGTCGGCGATGCGGCAATGGGGAGCGAAATTGTCGGAGAGCATCTGCAGGCCAGCGCTCATGGTCAGGGATTGAGCCGCCCGCATGTCACAGATCCTCGACGTCGCGGTTGCGCCAAGCGGCTTCCAGATGCTTCTTTTCCAGCTCGGGCGCTGCGCACCCGGCGGCAAAGCAAGCGATCTTGATGGTCCGATCGATCTGACGGAGCGCTCCGCCCTTCATCCCGATTCCGAAGAGGAACCGCGTGCATGCGGGATCGACGATGCTCCATTGCTCGATGAAGGCGCGTACGTCCGCCTCGCGGCCGGGATCGCGCTTCAGGTTCTTGTCGATCCGGCTGACAATCTGGTCACGACTATTGGCGTTCGGGCCGTCCTGGCTGATACGCCGCCGGATACCGGCATTCCCCACGAGGGCAACGCCAGTTTCATACTTATCCGAGAAGTGGCGGAACTGGTTGACGGCGCGGCCATCGGCGTGCTGCGCCTCGTCGATGATGAGGAGGGAATTGCCGCTGCGTTTCAGGCGCTCGCCGATCGTCTCGACAACTTCGCCCTGGTTGAACACACGCACGCCGAACTGCCGGGCGAGCATGTTCATGGCACCGGTGACCGTTGTCGCTTTCTCGTGCAGCGTAACCATGTGGACGTGCGGCTTGATGCGGCGGTATGCCTCGCATGCGACCGTCTTGCCCCGGCCCGCATCGAGCGTGATGGTCACGAAACCGGAGATCGTCTGTGCCAGGAGAAGCGTCTTATGGATGTCAGTGGACGCCTGCGTCGCAAAGAACTCGGGCGATCTCGGGAGGGTGGAGGCGAGGTCGGCAGCGTCGTCAACCGCATCCAGCCAACGCGCGATGGTCGAATTCGCGTTTTCGAGAATGCCGTCGAGCGTGCCCGACATCCAAAGCGAGAACGAACTGTCGGCCATGCCGATGCGCTTGCTCGTCTCGGTCTTCGTCCAATTGTTTCGCGCCGCGATGTCGACAACGCGGCTGCGCAGACCGCGCCAGGTGTCGACCTCGTCGGCAGGATGCTTCGCCACAAACTTGGAGGAAGGTTCCAGCTCGGGCCAGCGTGCGTTTTGGCTTGCGCCTACCATCATGTTCATTACATTGGTTCCTTGTGGAGTGCCCTTAGGGGCTGTTGACGCGGCCGGGTTGACCCCGGCCGCTTTTTTTTCAGGAACCGTACTCACTACTTTTCGGCTCTATGCTTCCGCCCGGCGACAGATGCCGGAGGGAATGGGATGATCGAGCTGTCGCCCGAAATCTTGGAAAGGGTGGCGCTGATGCCGGCCTCGAATTCTTCGTCCGACATGATGTCGTCGTCGGCCTCCAGGGCGAGGTTGCCGGTAACGAGGCGCGTGACGGCCGGCCGGATCTTCTGCTTCGGCGCGGGTTTGTCCTCGACGCTGTAGAGGTCGGCCAGTTCGTCGGCCGAGAACTTCCGCTCCATGTCGAGCAGCGTTTTCTTGCTCTTCAGCCAGGCCTTGCGATTGCGGTTGTGTAGGTTGGCGGCCTCGACGTCGCGGAACTTGCCCTTCTCGGTGCAAGCGGCGGTGCAAATGAGATGACCATCCGGAGCATAGACCTTGATCGGCTCGTGAAGCGCATCGGGATCGAAGCGGATCTTGACCTTGCGGCCCGCCCATTCGATGAGCGCATCCGACCAGTAGATGTTCTTTTCGTAGTGGATGGCGCCGCGATCCTTGCGGGCATGCAGCACCTTTTCGGCCAGCAGCCAGAAATCGCGCTGCGCCTCGGTTGCCCTGCGCACGATCGTCGATGGGTGATTCATGCTGGCTTCGAAGGTTTCGTCGAAGCTCCGGCCTTTGGCAGTATCAGCCTTGCGGCCGGGGCGCGCATTGTGCTCGGCGATACGTTCCGCGACATGCAGCTGCAGCACGTCGAGCTGGACCGCGCGCTTTCGGTAGTTTTCCGGCTTCTCGTTCGTGTTGCGACCGGTGTAGCAACCGGACATGGAAGGGTGTTTGGAGATCTCCTCGGCGAGATCCTTCCAGGCGCGCTCGATGGGCTTGGACTGGCCGGCATACGGGCGTGTGAAGTGAGGCTCGCTGCCGAAATTGATAAGAATGCCAGCGACTTCGTCTTCGTCGATGCCAAACCGATTCACCTTCTTCGGCTTCTTCTTGAAGCGGTTGCGGTGCGTGGCGCCGCCGGAGATGGCGGCGCTGGCGAACGCGCGGCCGTTGTCCATGTAGAAGTGCTCGGGGATCCCGTAGTCCTCGACCATGTCGCCAATGCAGGCGCGAACTACGTCCCAAGTCTCGGCAGAGGCGAGCCGCCAGGACAGGATCTTGCCGGAATAAATGTCCTGGATGCCGAGCAGGATGACGCGAACGGGGTTTTTGGCGTTCCAGGGCGCCCAGACGAAGAGGTCGAGCTGGTGACCGTCGGTGTTGACGATCTCCAAGGCGTGCAGGTGGTCTTTGGTACGGACCTGCGGCGGATAGAGCTGCTCGGCCTTCTTCTTGCCCTTGCGGGCGTAGACCTGCACGGCCTTCTCTACCTCGGCATCGAGGCGGCGGCGCAAGGCGCGCTCCGAAGGGATCGGGGACCATCCATGAACCTTCGCGGCGGCTGCGACACGGCGGTAGCAAGCCGAGAAGCCGGAGCCCTCAGGGCGAAGAAAGTCGGACTTTAGAGCCGCCCATGCCAACGGATGGCATTCGGCCCGGTTCTCGTGAACGACGCCGTCTTCGGTGTATTTCGGGGCAAGCGCCGGAAGCCAGTCTTCCTGGTCAACATCCTTAAGCCGGGCGCGCCACTCATAATAGGTCGACATTGAAACGCCATGGCGATCCAAAACCCGGCGCAACGTCTCCTCGATCGAGGCGCGGTCGCACGTGGCTATGCGGCCGGCCAAAGCCTTCTCCGCATCCATGATGACGTTAAGGCGTCCGTGGCAAATCTGCCGGTGATCGTCCGTCATCGCCTCGAAAGCAGTCCAATGGAGGCGCTTACGCTTCGCGCGGCTTTCGGCGCGTGCGGCGTTCTCTCCGGCAATGACCGCAAGCTTCAACTGGGCGGCACGCGGGAGGAGCGTAACGTGATACTCATAACCGCCGCCGCGACGATCGAGCTTGCGGACGCGCTCGGCGTCGGCCTTCCAGCAGCAACGGTTCGCAAGGTCGTGAATACCGCGTTCTGTCGTTGGCAGGCCGGGGAGACGCAGCTCCGCAAGCGTCGGGATCGTGAACCATTCGCCGCTCATTTGCGCCCCCGCCGGATGGTTACAGGGGTGGCTTGAAGCACCTTTAATTCGGCCGTAAGGGCACGGCGCTCCTGTTGGATGCGGGCGATCTCAGCCAAGCGCGCCTCGTCACCTTCCAGCAACAAGAGCCCGTCGTCGGAAACGATCGTATCCCAAAGCCAGATGGCGCCGGTGGCGCGGACGAACGCCTTGAAGCGCACGAGGCTGATATCATGCGCCGCCGCGCTCTCGGCCGTGTAGGCATCGAGGGTCGCCTTGGAAACGCCGGCTACGGCGAGATAATCGGCCATGCGGGCGGCAATGGTCGGCCGGTCGAAAGGGCATTCCCGGATGGCGCGGGCCATATCGCGCTTCAGGCGGGCGCGGAATCGGTCGATGTCGATCCGGTCGGCTGCAGCGCGGACAGGGAAAAGCTGCTTGCTGAAAAAGTCGAGCTGGGAGGGGTCGCGCTTCGTCATGCCGCCACCGCCTCGCGCCGTGCTTCGTCCATCATGTCGCCGAGCGCGGTACCGGTGATGTCGAGCGGGTCGATGCCCGCATGGACGAGGAATTCATAGCGGGTCTGCTCGTCTGCCTCGTCCCACGCGGAAGTCAATTTCTTCAGCAACGCGCCCTGCACGTCGACCGGCGGCGCGGCGGGCTTATCGGCGTCCAGCACCTTACGCACGTCAGGTTCGATCTTGAGGCCGGCGGCGAGCCCGGCCTGTTTCGCCTCGGGCATACTGGCGATTTTCAACAGAAGTTTCTGATCGTT